>CALRNG020000418.1:0-3990 GCA_943369495.1 Rhizobium sp. Q54 | reverse complement strand
CTCCGACGGCTGGCGGGAACCGTCGCCGCCGGCGATGGTGGTGGCGCCATAGGGGCTGCCGCCCGTCACTTCGTCCAGACGGGTCTGACCGCCGAAGCTGTAGGGCAATCCTGCGATGACCATGCCATGGTGCAGCAGGCTGGTATGGAAGGACAGCAGCGTCGCTTCCTGGCCGCCATGCTGGGTGGCCGTGGACACGAACACCGAACCGACCTTGCCGATCAGCGCACCCTTGGCCCACAGACCACCGGTCTGATCCAGGAAGTTGCGCATCTGGCTGGCCATCATGCCGAAGCGGGTCGGGGTACCGAAGATGATGGCGTCATAGGTCGGCAATTCGTCCACAGTGGCCACGGCGGCGTCCTGCTCCAGCTTGATGCCGGAACGCTTGGCGACCTCTTCCGGGATCAGTTCCGGCACGCGCTTGACCACCACCTCGGTACCGGCGACCGACGCCGCACCCTCGGCAACGGCCTTGGCCATCGTCTCGATATGGCCGTAGGAGGAATAGTAGAGGACCAGAACCTTGCTCATTTCGCTCTCCGTCAGATGCGGTGTGTTGCGCTGTTGAGGGGAAGATAGGCCGTTGCACCGTTTCCGATAATGGTCCAATTTCGAACAGCTTTGTCCCGCTGGACGGGATAGTCCCGGAGGGAAATAACATGGACCGGCTGGAAGACCTGCGCCTGTTCACGCTGGTGGCGGAGGGGCGCAGCTTCACCAAGGCCGCTGACAAGCTGGGCCTGTCGAAATCCGCGGCCAGCCGCCGCATCGGGGAGTTGGAGGCGCGGCTGGGGGCCCGCCTGTTCAACCGCACCACCCGCCATATCAGCCTGACCCAGGTGGGCGAAGGCTTCCATGCCCGCGTCACCCAGGCGCTGGACGCGCTGGAGGAGGCGGAACGGTCGGTGGCCAGCCAGCATGCCGCCCCGCGCGGAGTGCTGAAACTGGCGGCCCCCATGTCCTTTGGCATCAGCCACCTGTCGGGCGCCATTGCCGACTTCATGGGGCTGTATCCGGAAGTGACGGTAGATATGGACCTGTCGGATCGGTTCGTCGATCTGGTGGAGGAAGGCTATGATCTGGCGGTGCGGATCGGGCGGTTGAAGGACAGTTCGCTGGTGGCCCGTCGCCTGTGTCCCGTGCGCGCCGTCATCTGCGCCAGTCCGGAGTATCTGACCCGGCGCGGCACACCGCAGACCCCTGCCGACATCGCCGATCATGATTGCCTGATCTACACCAATGTCCAGAACCCCGATCAATGGAGCTTCCGCACCGCGCCTGGATCGGAGGAGACGCAGACTGTCCGGCTGAAGGGGCGGCTGCGCGCCAATAATGGCGACGCGCTGCGCGAGGCGGCACTGCATGGTCAGGGGCTGGTGCTGCTGCCTACCTTCATCGTGGGCAATGCGCTGGCCGCGGGCCGGCTGATCCCCGTGCTGGACGCCTGGCTGCCGCCATCCAGTGCCGCCCATGCCGTCTATCCCGCCAACCGGCATCTCAGCCCCAAGGTCCGGGCCTTTGTCGATTTCCTGGGCGGTCGTTTCGGGCCTGTCCCTTACTGGGATGCTGCCTTAACAGTCATGAAGGGTGGTTGACGCTGGCGCGCGTGTCACGAATCCGTCATGGCTTTCTGGCATCACACCCGAACTCGATCCCAGCAGCGGGGGAATGGTTGGACCGGGACAGGGACAAGGACCATGCCCCAGGCAGGGACACGACCGACGCAGCTTGGACTGCTGCGCGGCTGTGCCATGCCGTGCCATCGGTGCCGGAACAGACGCGCTGCGGCAGCGTGGCGGAACTGTTCCAGGCCGACCCCACCCTGCCGGGCGTGATCGTGGCCGATGGGGGCGGCCGTCCGTTGGCGCTGGCCGACCGCGCCACCTTCCTTCTGCATTTCTCCCAGCGCTATGGCCGCGATCTCTATGCGCGGCGCGCCGTCACCCATCTGGCTGACCGTCAGCCGCTGCTGGTGCCGCTGGATACCGGCCTCTCGGCCTTGAATGCCCTGATCGCGGAGCGCAAGCCCGATGCGCTGCATCGCGGTTTCATCCTGGTGGATGGCACTGGCAGGGCGCAGGGTCTGGGCCAGGGCATCGACGTCATGCGCCTGACGGCGGAGGAGATGGCCCGCACCCTGGACCGGCTGCGCGCCACGCAGCGCGACCTGATCCAGGCAGAAAAGATGGCGGCCCTGGGGGGGCTGGTGGCCGGCGTGGCGCATGAGATCAACACGCCGCTGGGTGTCGCTGTGACGGCGGCCACCGCCTTTGCCCAGGATACGGAACGTTTCGCCGCCGCCTATCGCGACGGGTCGCTGCGACGCGCGCTGCTGGAAGATTATGTTGCCTCGGCGACGGAGGCGATGGGCTTTGTCCTGGGCAACATCACCCGCGCCGCCGATCTGGTACAGAGCTTCAAGCAGGTGGCCGTGGACCAGACCACCGATCAGGTCCGCCGCTTCGATCTGGGCGATTATCTGGGTGAGGTGTTGCGCAGTTTGCAGCCGCAGCTGCGCCGCGTTCCGCATCGGCTGGAAACCGATCTGGTCGAAGGGCTGGAGGTCGACAGCACGCCCGGTGCCATCGCGCAGATCGTCACCAATCTGGTGATGAATGCCCTGACCCATGCTTTCACGGGCCGCGACGATGGCGGGACCATCCGCGTCCAGCTGCGGCCGGCCGACACCCCGGCGGATTGGGCCGAACTGTCGGTGGCCGATGATGGCAACGGCATCGACGCCGCCACCTTGCCCCGCATCTTCGACCCGTTCTTCACGACACGGCGCGATGCGGGCGGCACGGGCTTAGGCCTGCATCTGGTCTTTAATCTGGTCACGCAGCGTCTGGGCGGGCGCATCGATGTGGAAAGCCGGGTGGGCGAAGGCACGCGCTTTACCGTGCGTTTCCCCCGCCGGGGATAGGGGCGCCTTGCCGTCCAGTGCGGGGGGCATAATTCATGGCTGTTGACGTGGGCAGCTTCGAACATATCATGAACAAATATCCCTTCTCTGACCTGTCGGACCATGGCCAAATCCCTGAAACAACGTCTCGCCATCCTGTCCGACGCGGCGAAATATGATGCGTCCTGCGCGTCCAGCGGCACGCAGCGGCGCGATTCGTCGGCCTGCGGCGGGCTGGGATCGACGGAGGGTATGGGCATTTGCCATGCCTATGCGCCAGACGGGCGCTGCATCTCGCTCCTGAAGATCCTGCTGACCAACTTCTGCATTTATGACTGCGTCTATTGCGTCAACCGGTCGTCCAGCAATGTGGAGCGGGCGCGCTTCACGGCAGAGGAAGTGGTCTGGCTGACCCTGGAATTCTATCGCCGCAACTATATTGAGGGGCTGTTCCTGTCGTCGGGCATCATCCGGTCGTCCGATTACACGATGGAACAGCTGGTCCGGGTGGCCAGGGACCTACGCACCCTGCACAATTTCCGGGGCTATATCCATCTGAAGACCATCCCGGAGGCGTCGCCGCAGCTGATCGAGGAGGCGGGGCTTTATGCCGACCGCCTATCGATCAATATCGAGCTGCCGACCGACCAGGGCATTGAACAGTTCGCACCACAGAAGCACCCGGCCCGCATCCGTCGCTCCATGTCCGACCTGTCGGCCAGGATCGAGGCGGCGAAGGAACCGACCCTGCGGACCAAGCGGCGGCAGCGTTTCGCGCCCGGCGGGCAGAGCACACAGATGATCGTGGGCGTGGATGGCACCAGCGACGCCACTATCCTGGGCTCGTCCGCCAATCTCTACAGCCGGTTCCGCCTGCGCCGTGTCTATTACTCCGCCTTCAGCCCCATTCCCGATGCCTCCAGCGTCCTGCCCTTGTCGCGCCCGCCTTTGATGCGCGAACACCGGCTGTATCAGGCGGACTGGCTCTACCGGTTCTATGGATTCGATGTGGCGGAGATCACGTCGGTCAGGTCCGATGGCAATCTGGAGCTGGATATCGATCCGAAACTGGCCTGGGCACTGGC
>CALRNG020000417.1:0-3997 GCA_943369495.1 Rhizobium sp. Q54 | reverse complement strand
GGACAGGCGGCCCTTTCGGCCATGCATTTGGCGACCCCAGCAGGATTTGAACCTGCGACCGCTCGCTTAGAAGGCGAGTGCTCTATCCAGCTGAGCTATGGGGCCGGATAGGGTCCGGGATCAGAACCGACCGATGCGCGGCCGGTCGGTACGGAAATTGTCCGCATAATTCTTCGGGATTACCCGGCGTTCCTGCCATTCGGCGACATCGGCGTCCCACCCCTTCTTGGCCACGAAGGCCAGTGCGGCCTCCTTGGTCGGGAACTTGACGCGCACCTGGTTCAGCGTGTCGCCGGAGCTGGTCCAACCCATCATGGGCTCAGGCTGACGCGGTGTCGCCAGTTCATATTCCAGCACCCAGTCACCGACCTTGCCGCGGCCGGACTGCATGGTGGTCTTGGACGGTTGGTAAATCCGGACCTTCATGGCTGTTCCTGTGACCTGATGGTTGAACCTCAAGGGGAATGGTCGGAGCGAGAGGATTCGAACCTCCGGCCTGCTGGACCCAAACCAGCCGCGCTACCAGGCTGCGCCACGCTCCGCCAATTCAGCGGTGGGAATACACCACCGAAAGCATGGGGGCAAGTATCCGTACACGCGCGGCATGCGCATGGCCCCAATCTCTGCCCTGGTTCAGGCCGGGTGACGCCGCAGAAAGGCGCTCAAAGACGCCGGTGCCATGACCAGCAGATTGCCGATCACCGCCAGAACCAGCCCGGCAATGCCGGTCGGCGTCCAATGGTAATCCTCGAACAGGGTCGAGATAACCAGGGCCACGACAGGCGTCATAATGGCCACATAGCCCGACCGTCCCGGCCCGATACGGCCCAACAGCGTGAAATAACACAGAAAAGCAGCGATGGAGCCGAACAGCGCCAGATAGGCCAGCGACAGAAAGTAGGGGACGGACGGCACGATGATGAAGCTTGCCCCCTGGATCAGCGCCACGATCACCATGGCACCGGCCCCCACCAGCATGGACCAGGCCGTGGTGCCGATCAGCGCCATTTCGGCCGTGCGCGTCTTGGAGACCACCATATTGCCCAGCGAGGCGGAGTAGTTGGAGACCATCATCAGGCCGAATCCGATCATGGCCCCGCTGGTCAGCACCCCGCTATCCAGTTCCGGCGTGAACAGCAGCAGCACGCCCATCACGCCCATGATGCCACCGGCCAGGACGGCGGGCCGTATCTTCTGTCCCAGGAACAGCCGGGCGTTGACGACATTCATCAAGGACAGGACCGACCCCGCCACCGCCACCAGACCTGACGGCAGCAGCTCTGTGGCCTTGTAGACCATGAAATAGTTCAGGGAAAAATTCAGCAGTCCCGCCGCCAGGATCAAGCGCCAACCGCCCGGCTTTGGCAGGATCGGCTGACGGCGCAGCGCCAGCCAGCCCAGCAGCACGCCACCCGCCAGCAGGAACCGGTAGGCCACCGATACCGCCGGATGCACCGCCCCCAACTGGAACGTGATGGCGTACCAGGTCGAGCCCCAGATCAGGACGGAGCAGAAGAAAAGCGCGAGATTGACGGGCATGAAGGCACCGGTGGCGGATATCCAGGCCCCAGCCTATAGACCCGGCCCGCGATGCGTCCAATCCGATTGTTGTGGGGGTGACAAGTCCAATGGACAAGGGCCAGCCCCGTCACCTCAACGCAGCATCACCTTGTTATTGTCGGCCCGCGCCTCCGCCACGCCGCCATCCAGCACGACATCCACCGACACCGCCCCCGCCGGGGCCTTCAGCGTGACCGTCGCCAGCTTGGGCTTCAGGTCCAAGGGCGGGGCCATGGTCGGCAGCGGCGCCTCTGCCAGTACGGCACCGTCGGCGGACAGCAGCCGGACGCGACCCATGGGGGTGGGCACGGAACCGATATTATGGACGGTGACCTCCACCCTGCCCTTGGCCCGCACCACATCGCGGGCCGCAATGGCCAGGTCCGGACGCTGGGTCAGATCCTGTTCGGGTCCCGACAAGGCGAAGTCGAGCACGCTGGTCCGGCCAGGGGCCAGGGTGACGGACACGCCCTGCCCTTCGCCGAACGCGACCATCCGGCTGGTGCTGCGATCCGCCTTGTCATCGCCATCGCCATCAGGACCTTCCGTCAGGGTCCAGTCGCCGGTCGCCACATCGGCCCCGATGATGCGGGCTGTCACCGGCTGGTCAGACAGGTTATGGGCCAGGACGCGAAAGCCGGTGCGGGTGGGCTCCTTGACCAGGATGGCCAGCTTCTCCGCCCCGTCCTTGTCATCGAAATCCCATTCGATGCGGTTGCCGCGCACGATGGCGTTACGATAGAGGGCGACACCGCCCAGGCGCTGACGCTGCAATTCCTGGGTCGGCAGCTCGACACGGTCGGTCCACCAATGGTCGACCGTCATCATCTCCATCCGCAGCGCCGCGAACTGCCGCTGACTGTCATATTGCCTGACCAGCCAGCCCTTATCGTCGGTCGCGACCCAGGCCGTATGATAGGTATAGGGGCTGGCATAGCGGTCGGCCTTGGCCTGCTCCAGAACGGCGGCGCGCAGGTCGGCGCGTTTCAGGTCGATGGCCAGATCGCTGCTGACAATCCCCGACAGCGCCGCCAACCCGCCCTTGCGCAGGACCTGCTCCAGGGGGCGCAGATATTTGGCGTCACCCGTCCAGCGATAAGCCGCCCACATCAGCAGGTTGGTCTGTTCCGGCCCGGCCGTGCCGCGTGTGGCACCATCGGGCCAGTTGATCTCCGTCGGGAAGCTCCAGGTGCCATCCGCCGCCTGCTTGCCATGCGCCAGATAGCCGTCAGCCAGTTCCAGCAGCAGTTTCTTCGTGGCCGGATCGCCGTTTATCTCCACCAGCCGGATACCGGGATGGAAGACCAGGTAGGAATAGGGCTTGGACCATTGCCAGGGCGCTTCCTTGACGATGTGGCCCGCCCCGAAATAGTTGGAGACCAGCAGGCGGTGGCCCTTCAGGTTCACAGCCGTCAGATCGGCATAGGTGGCTGCCGTCTCCATCAGCCGTTCCACGGCCAGCGGGTCGCCCGGCGTCAGCAGGGATAGCTGCGACTGGGCATTGATCCCTTCCTCATAGACATGCAGTTCGTCGGTGACGATGGTGCCCAGGCCGTTTTTCATCATGCCATTGGCATAAACGGCGTCGATCATATCGGAGAGCGACCGGGTCAGCTTGGCCCGATCCACGCCCATCAGGGCCAGACCCGGCCATTGGTTGGTCAGGTCGGTATCGTCGGACAGGCCGCCGCCGAATTCGCCCTGCACCTGCCGATGGTCGATCCACCAGTTCACGAAGGAACGGACCTGCGTCAGATAGCGGGTCTGGCCCCAGGCCCAGGCCGGCACACCCGCCGGCGGCGGTTCCAGTGCGACCGGCGGCAGGGGCTGCTGCGGGTTCCATTCCGACCAATAGGCATTGCCAACCTTGTTGTCGGGATCAACGCGCAGCAGGTCGGTCACATCCTCATAGAAGCGCTGGAACAGGCCCAGGTTCCGGCTGCTCTGCCGCTCCTCCACCAGGAAACCGTAATTGTCCTGGATCTGGCGTTCGCGGTCGACCGCATGTTCCACCTTGGCCGCCGCCTTGGTCTTGAACACCAGACGCAGCGCGGCCCCGTCCAGGGTCGCCACCGAGAAGTCAGGTGCGGACGCCGCGATGGTCAGGTAGAGTGGTTTGTCGGAGGGCAGGATGCGGTCGCGTGTATCCAGCCACAGGGTCCGCGCCTCCCCCGGCTTGACCGAGACATTCACATCCATCAGATCGCGTTCGGGGGTCAGCGGGTCCTTGACCCGGATGTTGAGCGCGATCAGCCCGCCCTTGTGCGTCGGCTTCACATCCAGCGCCGGGATCACCAGTTCGATCCCATCCAGTCCGCCGACATTCTCAAACCCTTGCACGGCGCCACGATACAGCGCCATCCCCGGTTCCTGCCGCCGATAATCCATCGGAATAGCGATATGCGCCACGGGAAGGCCCTTGACCGGTGGCGTGGTG
>CALRNG020000416.1:0-4004 GCA_943369495.1 Rhizobium sp. Q54 | reverse complement strand
GGCACAAAGCCGGCAGCGCCATAGTCCATGGCGCGGTGGATGGTGGCCGCATCTTCCGACGCCGACACCACGATGATGGGAATGGTCGGGTGTTCAGTGCGCAGCAGCGCCAGACCGATCAGCCCGTTCATGCCCGGCATATGCAGGTCGAGCAGGATCGTGTCAATGCCCGGCTCGCGCTTCAACACGGCCTCCACATCGCCGAAACTGGCCGCTTCCACCGTGGTCAGGTCGGGCATGGTGCCCGCCACCGACTGGCACAGGGCTGCGCGCATCAAGGGATGATCATCGGCCACCAGCACCCGGATCGACATCTGTTCCGCCCCTCCCGTGATTTTTCCCGTGGCTGTTCCGCCACTGTCTTTGAAATGGATTGAATGCCCTTCCCCGCCGCGACGCAAGCCCGCTTTTGACAAAAAAGAATATGGCGGGTGGCTTTCACCACCCGCCAAAGTCATCAAGGGGAAATCACAACCACAGACCGGACATCAATCATCGGCGTAGATGTCGGTATCCTTGGTTTCCTTCACGAACAGCAGGCCGATGACCAGCGTGCCGGCTGCGACGATGATCGGGTACCAGAGGCCCGAATAGATGTCGCCGGTGGCCGCCACGATGGCCAGGCTGGTGGTCGGCAGGAACCCGCCGAACCAGCCATTGCCGATGTGGTAGGGCAGCGACATGGAGGTGTAGCGGATGCGGGTGGGGAACATTTCCACCAGCATGGCGGCGATGGGGCCATAGACCATGGTGACATAGATGACCAGAATGGTCAGCAGCACCACCAGCAAGGGCTTGTTCATCGCGGCAGTATCAGCCTTGGCGGGATACCCGGCGGCGACCAGAGCGTCACCGACAGACTTGGTGAAGGCAGCACCCGCGGCCTTCGGGTCGGCCGGGGCGGCGGACGGGCCATGGCCCAGGTTCACTTCCGTCTTGGTGGCGACGCCGCTGCCATCATAGCTTTCGATCGTGGTGCCACCGATCCGGATCTGGGCGATGGTGCCGGCAGGTGCCACCTCGTTGCTGTAGGGGATGCCCTTGGCGACCAGGGCCGCCTTGGCGATGTCGCAACTGGTGGTGAACTTGGCCGTATTGGTCGGATTGAACTGGAATGAGCATTCGCCCGGATCAGCCACCACGACCACGGGCGAGGTGGAAATCGCCTGTTCCAGCGCCGGGTTGGCGAAGTGGGTGATGCCCTTGAAGATGGGGAAATAGGTGGCGATGGCCAGGGCCAGACCCGCCATGATGATCGGCTTGCGACCGATACGATCGGACAGGCTGCCAAAGACGATGAAGAAGGGCGTGCCGATGGCCAGCGCGATGGCGATCAGAATATTGGCCGTAAAGGCATCGACCTTCAGGATGGAGGTCAAGAAGAACAGGGCATAGAACTGGCCCGTGTACCAGACCACAGCCTGACCCGCGACCAGGCCCAGCAGTGCCAGAATGACGATCTTCAGGTTCTTCCAGTTGCCAAAGGCCTCTGTCAGCGGCGCCTTGGACTGCTTGCCCTCTTCCTTCATCTTCTTGAAGGCCGGGCTTTCACTCAGCATCAGGCGGATCCAGACGGAAATGCCCAGCAGCAGGATCGAGATCAGGAACGGGATACGCCAGCCCCAATCCTCAAACGCTTCCACCGACATATTGGACCGGCAGGCCAGGATCACCAGCAGTGACAAGAACAGGCCCAAGGTCGCTGTGGTCTGAATCCAGGCGGTGTAATTGCCGCGCCGGCCATGCGGGGCATGTTCGGCCACATAGGTGGCGGCACCGCCATATTCACCGCCCAGCGCCAGACCCTGCAACAGGCGCAGGATGATCAGGATGATGGGGGCGGCAATGCCGATGCTGGCATAATTGGGCAGGATACCGACGATAAAGGTCGAGGCGCCCATGATGACAATGGTCACCAGGAAGGTGTATTTGCGACCGATCATGTCACCCAGGCGGCCGAACACCAGCGCGCCGAACGGACGCACGAAGAAGCCGGCGGCAAAGGCCAGCAGCGCGAAGATCAGACCCGCCGTGGGGTTCACACCAGAAAAGAACTGCTTGGCGATGACAGTCGCCAGCGCACCATACAGATAAAAATCATACCATTCGAACACGGTGCCAAGTGAGGAGGCGAAGATCACCTTCTTCTCTTCCTTGGTCATCGGGGCTGGTTCCGCCCCGCCCACTGCCACTTGTGCCATGTGCCCTCCCTTTTGCGCAGATCGGCGACAAACGGACCGGCCCCGGCGAAATTATCCGCCACCCGCCGGGCAGCCTGTTATGGGCGTCCGGGTCGATCCTGACGATGTGACGATGGGACAGACGGAAGGTTAACACAGCCCCGACCTTGGTCGCTTCGACCTTGGTCCAGAGGCTTGAAACCATTAGCTAATTTGTGCAGCGCAACAAGAGGGGTATTAACTCTTACCCAACCTACGGTTCTCGATATGCATATCGAAGGCCACGCCCAGCATGATGGCCATCTGCTCCAGATAGGCGGCGTCCTGGTCCGACCACAGGCGCTGCCGCCCGCCCTGTTCACAGCACAGGACCGCGACCTCCCTGCCGCCGGTACAGACCACATGGTCCAGAAGCGAGCGCACGTCCCGTTGCAGCAGATAATTCTTCAGGCAGGCCGTGGCCGGATGGATCTCGGCATTGTCGGCCACCACCCGCCGGTCGCGGCGCAGGGCTTCGAAATAGGGGCCGCCATCGGCTTCGCGCAGCTTGGTGCCGCGCAGCACACGGGCATCACGGGCATCATACAGGGCGGCGCATTCGATGGCCCGGCCATCGCCCTCCTCAAAGAACCAGACGCTGCCGCTGCTGACACCCAGATCCTCGACAATGTCCCGGCAGGCCGCTTCAAAGATAGGGGGCAAATCCTCGGCCCGCCCGCGAAACGCCGCCAGGGCCGACCGCACATGCCGCATGCACGCCTCCGACACCCATCAAGAAAATGAAGATGGGGCGGCCCAGGCGCTGCGGCAATGCAATTATTTGTGACCCGTTCACATTGCATCAGCGTCATGGGTTTCTGGCCCATGACGCTGCAGGCCGGTGACTGCCGGCCCGGCGCTCGTGCGCCGAAAGCCAAGGCGGCGGATGCCGCCGCCCGGCGATTGAGGGAAAGAGAAGCGGCATTGAATCGGTCACGATCAAATGCCGCTGGTATGGCAGCGCCACTACCTCAGCCCATCAGGGCGCTGATGCGCCGCGACAGGGCGGCCAGATGCGCGCGCTGCCCGTCGGTCAGGCCCGATGGCCCCACCTTCAGCTGCTCCAGGGCGGTCACGGTGCGGTCCACATGGCGCAGCGCCACCGTCACCTGATCGGCGGACAGGCCGGCTGTGGCCGGGTTGGCAGGCGCGTTGCCCGCCTTCTCGGCACGAATCGCGCGCACCGTCAGCGACCCCTGGCAGGCCCGCTCCCACAGGGCCAGCTGGCGCTCCGGCTCGTCGATGGTGGCCAGTTCGACCAGCATCGACCGCGACACCTGCCTTTCATGCTGCGGATAGCCCTTCAGGATGTCGGGATGCAGGGTCAGCAGGCGCAGGGTGGAACTGATCTGGCCCTGCGTGCGCCCGATGGCACGGCCCAGCGCGTCCTGGGTATAGTGATGCTTGTCGATCAGGCGCTGAAGCGCGCCGGCCTCTTCCAGCGCGTTCAGGTCCTGGCGCTGCAAATTCTCGATCAGGCTGATCTCATCCACATCGCCCGCCGTGACCAGGACGGGCAGCCAGTCCCAGCCCAGCTTGCGGGCGGCCCGCCAGCGCCGCTCACCGGCCACGATGTCGTAAAGCCCCAGCTCGCCTTCCGCCACCCGCACCAGCAGCGGGTGCAGGATGCCGACCCGCGCCATGCTGCCCGCCAGCTCGTCCAGCGCATCCAGGTCGAAATATTTGCGCGGCTGATCGGGTCGGGGTCGCAACCGGTCAATGGCCAGCGACAGGATCAAGGGCGCGCCGGGTTCGGCATCATTGGGATTGGTATCGTGTGTCTGC
>CALRNG020000415.1:0-4013 GCA_943369495.1 Rhizobium sp. Q54 | reverse complement strand
AGCCCCTTCCCACCCCGCCCGATCAGCCCAAGCCGCCGATGCAGGCATATTTCAACGTGGTATAATCATCAATGCCATGGCGGGAACCCTCCACGCCGACGCCCGATTCCTTATGCCCACCAAACGGCGCCACCTCCGTGGTGATCAGCCCTTCATTGATCCCGACCAGACCGTAATCCAATCCCTCCATCATGCGGAAGGCCCGGCCCAGGTCTCGCGTATAGACATAGGAGGCGAGGCCATATTCGGTATCATTGGCCATGCGCAGGGCGTCGGCTTCGGTTTCGAACCGGAAGATGGGGGCCAGCGGCGCAAAGGTTTCATCGCGCGCTACCAGCATCTCGGATGTCGCGCCGGCGATCACGGTCGGCTGGAAGAAGCTGCCGCCGCGCACATGCCGCGCGCCGCCGGTCACCACGCGCCCGCCCTTGGCCACGGCGTCGGCGATATGTTCCTCAATCTTGGCCACACCACCCATATCGATCAGCGGCCCCTGGACCACCCCGTCCTCCAGCCCGTCACCAACCTTCATGGCCGATACCGCCGCCGCCATACGCTCAACAAACGCGTCATGGATGCCGGATTGCACCAGCATGCGGTTGGCGCAGACACAGGTCTGGCCGGTATTGCGGAACTTGGCCAGCATGGCGCCGGCCACGGCGGCGTCCAGGTCGGCATCGTCGAACACGATGAAGGGCGCATTGCCGCCCAACTCCATGGAAACCCGCTTCATATGCGCCATGGCCTTGGACGCCAGCGCCTTGCCCACCGCCGTGGAGCCGGTGAAGGTGATTTTACGCAGCAGCGGATTCTCACACATCTCCGCCGCGATCTCCGCCGCCGCGCCGGTGACGATGTTCACCACGCCCGCCGGGAACCCCACCTGTTGGGCCAGTACGCCGATGGCCAGTGCCGAATAGGGCGTCTGGGTCGCCGGCTTCACCACCATGGTGCATCCGGCCGCCAGGGCCGCGCCCAGCTTGCGTGCGATCATGCTGTTGGGGAAGTTCCAGGGCGTGATGGCCCCCACGACCCCCACCGGTTCGCGCACCGCCAGCAGGCGGCGGTTCTTCCAGGGGGACGGGATGACATCGCCATAAACGCGTCGCGCCTCTTCGGCAAACCAACGGATATAGGCGGCACCCAAGGTCACCTCCCCCACCGCCTCTGACAACGGTTTGCCCATTTCCAGGGTCAGCAGCCGGCCCAACTCCGCCTTGCTGGCCAGGATGGCGTCATGCAGCTTCATCATCAGGTTGGCGCGGTCCGCCGCCGTCCAGGTGCGCCAGTCCTGAAAGGCGCGGTGTGCGGCGTCGATGGCGGCCTTCGTTTCCACCCGACCCCCACGTGGTATTGAGCCCAGCACATCACCTGTTGCGGGATTGGAAACAGCGATCGTGGCGCCGTCCATGGCATCCTGCCAGACGCCGTCGATAAGGCATTGCTGACGCAGCAGCGGGTGGGAAATCGGCATTTCCGGGGTTCCTTCTTGCGTGTTTCGGGCGTCACAACGCCGCATTTCGGGCTAGACGGATATCTATTCCAACTCTTATATAAGATACAACTCTTGTCTTACCCAAGACCATGCGGTAGGAATGATGTAACCCCGCCAACAAGGGGAGCCGACAATTGAACAGGGAGGAAATGACATGCAGCATGCAAAGCATCTGACACGGCTCGCGGCCGGCACGGCCATGGCGGTTTTGGGCCTGTCCGGCGCCGCGATGGCCCAGGACAGTGGCGGCATTCTTCTGGAAGAAATCATCGTCACCGCCCAGAAGCGCGTTCAGAACCTGCAGGACGTGCCCGTGGCCATCAGCGTCGTGACGGGTGAACAGCTGGAACAGGCCAATATCAATTCGGCCGAGCAGCTGTTCCAGCGGGTGCCGACCATCACGTTCCGCAAGGGCAATACCAACAAGGACAGCGCCATCTCCATCCGTGGCGTGGGCACCATTTCCTTCGCGTCCGGCGTGGAGCCGTCGGTATCGACGGTGATCGACGGCGTCGTCTATGCCCGTGCCGGGCAGCAGACGGCGGACTTCCTGGACCTGGAACGGGTGGAGGTGCTGCGCGGTCCGCAGGGGTCGATCTTCGGCAAGAATGCGTCGGCCGGCGTGGTGAACATCACCACCCGCTCCCCCTCCTCCACGCCAAAGGGTTTTGCCGAGGCCTCCTATTACGAGGGCAATGAATACCGCGTGAAGGCCGGCGTCTCCGGCCCCCTGTCGGACACGCTGTCGGGTTTGGTCACGGGTTTCTTCAGCCATTTCGATGGAAACGGCAAGAATGTGTTCAATGGCCATGACGTCAACGGCTATGAACGCTATGGCGCCCGCATGAAGCTGGTGCTGGACGCCACGGAAAACGTGACCTTCACGGCCATCGCCGATTATGCCAAGGGCAATGACAATGGCTATGCCGACAGCATCGGTACGGTTTTCCCCGGCGCCTATCAGGACCAGATTTTCAAGCCTTCGCTGGCCCCGCTGACGCCGGGTGCGAAGAACAAGGATATCGACAACGATCTGGACCCCAAGACGCGGGACAAGAATTCCGGCGTCTCCCTGCAGGCCGATATCGACCTGGGCAGTGCTTCGATCACGTCGATCACCGCCTATCGCCACTGGTATAATTACCAGCAGCGTGACGGCGATTTCCGCTCCGATTCCCCGCTGTATGTGGGCACGGGTGCGGCGGCCAGCGATGTCCGCTCCCATGACCGGGGTGACCTGACCTTTGATCAGTTCACACAGGAACTGCGCGTTGCCTCGACCGGTCAGAACTTCATCGATTACGTGGCGGGCCTGTACTACTACACCACCAAAGAGGTGGATTTCTTCAACCGTACCGTCACGGCCTGTACCGCCACCACGCTGGCGGCGGTGAACGGCCTGCTGCCGTGTAGGGCCGGTGCGTCGACCTTCACCACCAATGAAGGCAATGCCGATTTCACGACCAAGCTGAAGAACTATGCCGCCTTCGGTCAGGCCACGGTGAACTTCACCGATGATTTCCGCGCCATCCTGGGTGGGCGCTATACGGAGGACAAGGTGTCCTTTGATTTTGCCCGCCGGTCCACCTCCACCGCCGCGTTCCCCGGCGTGCGTCCGGCCTTCGCCGCGGCCAGTTCCACCAAGCAGGACGGCATCTCGGGCAATGCCGGCATCCAGTATGATTTCGCCGACGATATCATCGGCTATGCCACCTATACCCGTGGCTATAAGGGGCCGGCGCTGAACGTTTTCTTCAACATGATCGCCACGGATGCGTTGCCCATTTCTGAGGAAACCTCCAACGCCTATGAGGCCGGCCTGAAGACCCGCTTCCCCGAGGCGGGACTGATGCTGAACCTGGCGGCGTTCAAGACGGTTTATGACGGGTATCAGGCCAACAATCTGGAACTGGTGGCCGGACAGGTGGTGACCCGCCTGACCAATGCCGGTTCGGTATCGACCCGTGGTCTGGAAGCCGACTTCACCTGGGCCGCCAGCCGCGACCTGGAATTCAATGGCGGTGTTTCCTATACCAAGGCCCGCATCGACAAGTTCAAATGCCCCACCACCAATCCGACCTGCGCCGATGCTATCAATGGCAAGCAGCTCCCCTTCTCCGCCAAGTGGAAGGGATCGGTCACGGCTGACTGGCGCCTGCCGGTCGAACTGCCCAATGGTGATCTGAACCTGTCCAACACGGTACAGTTCACGTCCAAGCAGGGCTTCGACATCAACCAGAACCCCAACGCGGTCCAGGCGGGCTATTCCACCTGGGATGCGGTGCTGGCCTGGACGTCGGATGATGACATGTATCGCCTGTCGCTGGTCGCCAAGAACATCACTGACAAGCAGTATGTGATCCTGCGTATTCCCAACGGCACCGCCTTCATGCGCCAGATCACCCCGCGCGACGCCGAGCGGTATTTCGGCGGTTCGGTTCGGGTCAATTTCTGATCCGGGTTCTATCCCAACAACCTGCCTTCTCCACCCCCGGTGCCATCCCTGGCACCGGGTCTT
>CALRNG020000414.1:0-4018 GCA_943369495.1 Rhizobium sp. Q54 | reverse complement strand
ATGTGATGGCGGAGGTGCGGGAGGTGACGGCCAAGGGCCTGCGCGTCCTGGTCACAACCTTGACCAAGAAGATGGCAGAGGCGCTGACGGAGTACATGATGGAGGCGGGGATCAAGGTCCGCTACATCCACTCCGACGTTGAAACCCTTGAACGGATTGAGATTATCCGCGATCTGCGCCTGGGCGTGTTTGATGTGCTGATCGGCATCAACTTGCTGCGCGAAGGGTTGGATATCCCCGAATGCGGCCTTGTCGCCATCCTGGATGCCGATAAGGAAGGCTATCTGCGCAGCCGGACCAGCCTGATCCAGACCATTGGCCGTGCCGCCCGTAACATCGAAGGCCGCGCCATCCTTTATGCCGACCGCGAAACCAACTCCATGAAGGCGGCGCTGGAGGAAACGGCGCGGCGCCGTGCCAAGCAGCTGGAATATAACGCGGCCCACGGCATCACGCCGGAATCGGTGAAGAAGAACATCTCCGACATCCTGGGCAGCGTCTATGAACGCGGCGACCGGGTGGAGGTGGATACGGGGGCAGCCGAAGGCATCGGTCTGGCCGGCAAGGACATCAAGACCATCATCGCCGAGCTGGAAAAGAAGATGCGCGCCGCTGCGGCCGATCTGGAGTTCGAGGAGGCGGGCCGCATCCGCGACGAAATCCGCCGCCTGGAAGCCATCGACCTGGGCCTCGCCCCCGGCGCCAGCCCCATCCGCGCGTCCGCTCAGGGCGAAAGGCCGCGTAGCAGCGCCAAGCCGGAAAGGGGTGGGCGCACCAAAGGGGCGGCCAAGACCAAGGATGGCGGCCTGAATGTCGGTGGCATCGAATTCGGGGGTAAGAACACCAAGAAGCGGCGTTAAACCCTCTAAAATATCCACGTGCCCCGCTGCCACCCGTCACAAACCGGTGTTAGGCTTTCGTCTTCCAACTTTCCTGATGGAGACGCAGCGATGGCCCAGATCAAGCGTACCGCCAATGCCGTCTGGCATGGCACCGGCAAGGATGGCAGCGGCACGCTGTCAACGCAGAGCGCGACCTTGGCCAATGTGCCCTACAGCTTCGTGGCGCGCTTTGGCGACGGCAAGGGGACGAACCCGGAGGAACTGATCGCCGCCGCCCATGCCGGCTGTTTCTCCATGCAGCTCTCCTTTTTGCTGACAGCCGCCGGCTTCCCGCCGGAAGAGCTGAACACCGGTGCTGTGCTGATCATGGAAAGCGAAGGCGGCGGCTGGAAAATCGCCACGGTCGAACTGACCCTGACCGCCAAGATCCCCGGCATCGCCGCAGACAAGTTTCAGGAAGTGGCCGCCCAGGCCAAATCCATGTGCCCCGTCTCCAAGGTCCTGAACGCCGAGGTCAAGCTGTCGGCCAGTTTGGCATAACGCACCCAAACGAAAACCCCCGGCGGCCATCCGGCTACCGGGGGTTTTTTCATCTCTCGAACCGAACGAAGCCTCAGCCCTGCTGACGCTTCATCCAGGCTTCCATCCACTTGATGTCGTAATCGCCGTTGATGAAATCCGGCTCGGCGATGATCTTCTGATGCAGCGGGATGGAGGTATCGACACCGGAGATGACGAACTCCTCCAACGCGCGGCGCAGGCGCATCAGGCATTCATTGCGCGTGTTGCCATGGACGATCAGCTTGGCAATCATGCTGTCGTAATAGGGCGGCACGCGATAGCCGTCATAGAGCGCGCTGTCGACGCGCACGCCCAGACCGCCCGGCGCATGATACTGCTTGATCTGGCCCGGCGACGGCATGAACGTCTCGGGATGTTCGGCATTGATGCGGCATTCGATGGAATGCCCATGGAACCGAATATCCTGCTGCGTATAACCCAGCGGGGCGCCCGTGGCGACGCGGATCTGTTCGCGCACCAGATCGACACCCGTGATCATCTCCGTGATCGTGTGCTCGATCTGCAGGCGGGTGTTCATTTCGATGAAATAGAACTGCCCGTCCTCGTACAGGAACTCCATGGTCCCCACACCGCGATAGCCCAGAAGCTTGGCGGTGCGGGCGGCCAGCGACCCCACCTTCTCCCGTTCCTCGGCGTTCAGCGCGGGCGAGGGGGCCTCTTCCACCACCTTCTGGTGGCGGCGCTGGACGGAGCAGTCGCGTTCGCCGAAATGCACCACATTGCCATGGTGATCGCCCAGCAGCTGCACCTCGATATGGCGCGGATTGGCGAGGTACTTTTCCAGGTACACTTCGTCATTGCCAAACGCGGCACGCGCTTCGCCACGGGCCAGCGAATAGGCTTCCTTCAGCTCGTCGCGGCTGAAGGCCACTTTCATGCCCTTGCCGCCACCGCCAGCCGCCGCCTTGATCAGGACAGGATAGCCGATCTGATCGGCGACACTGGCCGCCGTTTCGAAACTGTCCACGGGGCCATCGGAACCGGGCACGCAGGGCAGGCCGCGCGCGATCACCGTCTTCTTGGCGGTGACCTTGTCGCCCATGATGCGGATATGCTCGGGCGTCGGGCCGATCCAGGCGAAACCATGCTCGATCACCATATCGGCGAACTGCGCGTTTTCGGACATGAACCCGATGCCGGGATGGATGGCATCGGCACCCGTGATGGTCGCCGCCGACAGGATCGCCGGGATGTTCAGATAGCTGTCCTTGGCGGCCGGTGGGCCGATACAGACACTTTCGTCGGCCAGACGCACATGCATGGCGTCGGCATCGGCCGTGGAATGCACGGCCACCGTCTTGATCCCCATCTCGCGGCAGGCGCGATGGATGCGCAGCGCGATCTCGCCGCGATTGGCGATCAAGACCTTTTCGAACAGCCCGTCCTGGGATTTCGCGGTCATGGATCGATCACTCAATGATCAGCAGGGGCTGGCCGAACTCGACCGGCTGGGCATTGGCGACCAGGACCTGGGTTACGGTGCCGCCCTTGGGCGCCTTGATCGGGTTCATGACCTTCATGGCCTCGATGATCAGGATGGTCTGACCGGCCTTGACGGTATCGCCTTCCTTCACAAACGGCGGGGCGCTGGGGTCGGACGCCATATAGGCGGTACCCACCATGGGGGACTTCACGGCACCCGGATGCTGCGCCGGGGCGACAGCGACGGCAGGGGCCGCAGCCGGGGCAGGGGCGGCAGCCGGCGCCACCGGGGCGGGCGCATAGGCCGGGGCATAGCCCATCGGGGCCGGCGGGGCGGCCCGGCTCAGCCGGATGCGGCGCTCGCCTTCCGAATATTCCATTTCCGTCAGGCCCGACTCCTCCAGGAGTTTGGCCATGGTGCGCACGAACTTGGCATCCAGATCGAAGCTCGACATGGTGTTTTCAACCTTATGATAGGGACCCGCGGTTTCAGGACTTGGCCGCAGCACGGATCAGGCGGTCGACAGCCTGCAGCGCCAGGACATAGCCATGGGAACCCAGGCCACAAATGACCCCCCGCGCGGCCATCGAGACATACGAATGATGCCTGAACGGTTCACGACGGAAGATGTTGCTTAGATGCACCTCGATAACCGGCAGTTCAACCGCCGTCAACGCATCCAGGATGGCGACCGAGGTGTGGGTATAGGCTCCGGCGTTCAACAGGATGGCGGAACGGGTCCCGCGCGCCTGCTGGATCCAGGTGACCAACTCGCCCTCATGGTTCGACTGGCGGAAATCAATCTCCAGGTCCAGGCGCGCGCCCTCGGCACGGCACAGGGCCTCGACATCGGCCAGCGTCTCCGACCCATAAATCTGGGGTTCACGGGTGCCGAGCATGTTCAGGTTCGGCCCGTTCAGGATAAGGATCGAAGGCTGTTGGGCCAACTTGGCCGTCCCTTTTGATGTTCGCCAGAAGCCGGGCGGTTATAGCATGGCTGTCAGCATGGGCAATGGGGATCGACATTACGTCCAGGTAAGGTACTCAACCACCTCCCTGTATGATGGGGTCACCCTTGGCCTCTTTAAAGACGCTGGCAACAAAGGGCTGGCACCAATATTGGCCAAAGACACACATCCCGAACGCATCACCACGGCTGAATGGCCCCGCC
>CALRNG020000413.1:0-4033 GCA_943369495.1 Rhizobium sp. Q54 | reverse complement strand
CAACGCCCCGCGCTTGCGCAGGCGGTCGAAGATATCGCCAAGCCGTCCCGTCAGTCCGTCGAACATCCGTTGCCTTCCATCCCAGCCCCTCGGAGTCCCCCCATTTTCCGCCCTCACAGATGGGACATGCCCAAACGCAAAAGCGCCAGTGCGCGACACTCGCGGACCGGCGGGGCACCTCGGTGCCGAATTTCCACCCAATGCAGGGTGGCCGAGTTGATACAGCCGTAAGGCCCATGAGTCAATGCGGGCGGTCCGGGAGGAAGGGTTCCGATCCTCGCATGCCACGCAAAGATGCAGGCATGATGGTCCGATACCCACTTCCGTAATAGTCATCCTGTCCGACTATACGAAATCTTCACTTTCGCTCTCTTAATGCTACGCTGATCCTTGTGGATCGTATGCTTGCTTTGAGTATCCCGTAATAAAGGGGTGGGACATGGGCGGCGAGATCGGGCGGGGCCCGGACCGGTCGCGGATCAGTGTTGCGGAATTGCAGGGCGTGTTGAGCCGGCATCAGGCCTTTCTGCGCTGTCAGGCCGGCGGGGCACGTGCCAATCTGAAGCTGCGGGACCTGTCGCATATGGACCTGTCGGGTTTCGACCTGTCGGATGCCGACCTGTCGGGGGCCAAACTGTTCGGCACGCGGCTGGAGGGGGCGAATCTGTCGGGCGCCACGCTGTACGCCGCCGATCTGCGCCTGGCCAATATGGAAGGGGCCGACCTGCGCAAGGCCGATCTGCGCGGCGCCTGTCTGCGCGGGGCCGTCCTGACCGAGGCGATCCTGTCCGACAGCGATCTGCGCGATGGCACCATCATGCATGTGCGCAAGAATGGCGACATTGCCGCGCATGAGTTCGAGACGGTGTCGGTGAATACCGAACTGTCTGTGGCCACCATCCGCGCCGCCGACCTGTCGCGGGCCAAAATCTCCAATGCCTTCGTCATGCAGACCGACCTGACGGATGCCATCCTGCGCGGCACGAAGTTCGTGCGGGCCAACCTGTCCAATTCCAACCTGACCGGCTGTGACCTGACCGGCGCCGACCTGCGGGAGGCGAACCTGTCCGGGGTGCGGCTGTCCGGGGCCAATCTGACGGGGGCGGAACTGAACGCCACGCGGTTCCTGGGCGCCGACCTGATCGGCGTCATCATGGATGATGTGACGCGGCGGGCCGCCAACCTGGACGGGGCCATCCTGTCGCGCGAACTGTCCAGCGATGGACGGTCGCTGGAACAGATCCTTGCAGACCACAAGGTCTGGGTGGACAGCCAGGGGCGCGACGGCATCCGCGCCGACCTGTCGGGCGTGGACCTGTCGGGCCGCGACCTGTCGGGGCAGACATTGTCGGCGGCCATGCTGCACCGGACCATGCTGCGCGGGGCCGACCTGTCGGGGACGACGCTGGCCATGGCTGACCTGTCGTTGGCCGATCTGCGAGAGGCCGACCTGACCGCCGCCGATATGCGCGGTGCCAGCCTGGAACGCGCCACCTGTTCGGGCGCCATTCTGGTGCGCGCCGATCTGGGACCTGTACAGATTCAGAGCAACGCCACCCGGCTGTGGCCCGCCAACCTGAACCGTGTGCGCTTTGACGGGGCCGATCTGGGGGCCGCCAACCTGCGAAAGGCTAAGGCGACGCAGGCTGTCTTCACCCGCGCCACCCTGATCCGCACCGACATGACGGGGGCGGAGCTGATCAGCGCCGATCTGTCGGGTGCCATCTGCACCCAGCTGACGCTGACCGAGGCCAACACTACCGACCTGCGCCATGCCGGGGCAAAGGACCTGATCCTGCCGGAACTGGACGATCTATAATAATATATAAGGTGCGATATGTAGGGTTCGATAGGGTGCGGCATGCTGCCAAAGAGGGGGCCAACCGCTCCCTGTTCCGTTACCGCTGCATCGCCGCATACGGGCCTTGCGTCAGGCGCTGGCCTGCCACCCTGCACCCACGACCCTTGTCGGCTTGCCCGAACAGGCGTTTCACGCTAATCACGCCGCCCAGGGTCATCCCGCATTGCAGCTAAGGAAAGCGCCTGCCGGATGTTCCAAACGTAATCTTGTTTCCTGACCCGAACCAATCGAAGGGAAATTCCCATGGCACGCAAGAAGATCGCGCTGATCGGCGCCGGCCAGATCGGTGGCACGCTGGCCCTGCTGGCCGGCCAGAAGGAGCTGGGTGATATCATCCTGCTCGACATCCCCGACTTCGCGGGCGTTGCCAAGGGCAAGGCGCTGGACATTGCCGAGCTGTCGCCGGTCGCCGGTTTCGACGCCGGTTACTCGGGCACGTCTGACTATGCCGACATCGCCGGCGCCGACGTGGTGATCATCACCGCCGGCGTGCCGCGCAAGCCGGGCATGAGCCGTGACGATCTGGTCGGCATCAACGCCAAGGTCATCAAGGCCGTGGCCGCCGGCGTCAAAGAACATGCCCCGGGCGCCTTCGTCATCGTCATCACCAACCCGCTGGACGCCATGGTCGGCCTGTTCCAGGAAGTGTCGGGCCTTCCGCCCGAGAAGGTGGTTGGTATGGCCGGCGTTCTGGACAGCGCCCGCTTCCGCTGGTTCCTGGCCGAAGAGTTCGGCGTGTCGGTCGAAGACGTCACCGCCTTCGTGCTGGGTGGCCATGGCGATACCATGGTCCCGTCGGTCCGTTACTCCACCGTCGCCGGCATCCCGCTGCCCGACCTGGTGAAGATGGGCTGGACCACGCAGGAGAAGCTGGACAAGATCGTGCAGCGCACCCGTGACGGCGGCGCCGAAATCGTCGGCCTGCTGAAGACCGGTTCGGCCTTCTACGCCCCGGCCGCTTCCGCCATTGCCATGGCCGAAAGCTTCCTGCGCGACAAGAAGCGCGTCCTGCCGGTCGCCGCCAAGCTGACCGGTCAGTATGGCGTGGACGGCCTCTATATCGGCGTGCCGACCATCATCGGTTCCAAGGGCGTTGAGAAGATTATCGAGATCGAGCTGTCCGCCGACGAGAAGGCCAATTTCGACAAGTCGGTCGATGCCGTTAAGGTTCTGGTCGATGTGACCAAGAAGGTCTCGGCCGAAGGCTGATCCTTCTTCTATATCAGGGGGTGCTGATTTCCAGCCCTCCCGGCAGCAAACCCCGTCCGGTTATCCGGGCGGGGTTTTTTGTTTCCGGTGCCGGGCCAAACTCGTCACTTCATGTCCTGTTCACAGGATAGACAGGCAATTTCATAAAATACAGAACAAATATCCATAAAGAAACGGCATGACTGAACCCGTTATCTTTGCTTCCACTGCAAAACTGATCTGCATCATGGCGTAGCGAAAGTATAGGTTTGGGTCGTTTTCTTAACCATTCAGTTACGGGTCGCCCGTATAGTCCGCCCCATCAGACGGACGCCGCAAATAGAAACACGCTGAACAGGGTGTGATCGCGGCGATCCCATGAAGTGTCTAGTTAATTGGGTGGCGCCACCAAGTCATCGGGACAAGGTTTCGTCACAAGGTCAGTAAAGACATGACGCCAACAGTGCGCCGCCCCCATGTGGGTTTGATTTCTGTTGGCGCGTAGTGCCTTTGCCGACACCCCCGCTCTCTTCATCTCTTTGAACACGCCATCGTAAGGAATTGGACACCCCATGAAGACCGCCCTGCTGTTCGCTACCGCTCTGCTCTCCCTGACCGCCACCTCCGCTTTCGCCGCTGGCTGCGAGCAGGGCACGCCCCCGGCCCTGGTTGATGGCAGCACCGCCACCCAGGAGCAGATGGCTGAGACCATGAAGTCGGTTAAGGCCTATATCGTCGCCACCGAAGAGTACCAGGCTTGCCTGGAAGCCGCCGGCAAGGGTGGCAAGATGGACCTGGAAGCTTACAACAAGTCCGCCGCCCGCATGGAAGCGCTGGCCGCCGACTTCAACAAGCAGCTGAAGACCTTCAAGGCCCGCAACGGCTGATCAAGGATCCTTGCACCTGCCCGTTCTACGTCGGGCAGGTGCATGTGCGGAACCCGCGCCGGGAAACTGGCGCGGGTTTTTCGTTTGGCAACCCAGC
>CALRNG020000412.1:0-4042 GCA_943369495.1 Rhizobium sp. Q54 | reverse complement strand
AGATAGCCGACATGGCTGAGCGCGCGGGTCCAGAAGCGGGAATAGAGCAGGTGCAGGACCGCATGCTCAATACCGCCGATATAATTATCGACGGGCAGCCAGTAATTCACCAGCTCCTTGTCAAACGCCACCTGCTCGTTGCGCGGGTCGGCAAAGCGCAGGAAATACCAGCTCGACTCGATGAACGTGTCGAACGTATCCGTCTCCCGCTCCGCATCGGTGCCACAGCAGGGGCATTTGACATGCTTCCAGCTGGGGTGGCGGGCCAGCGGGTTGCCGGGCGCATCAAAGGTGACGTCGGCGGGCAGGGTGACGGGAAGCTGTTCCGCCGGCACCGGCACCACGCCGCAATCCGGGCAATGGATGATGGGGATGGGGCAGCCCCAGTAGCGCTGACGGGAAACGCCCCAGTCGCGCAGGCGGAACATGGTCGTCCCCTGCCCGCGGCCCAGCGCCTCGATCTTGGCGACAGCGGCCTTCTTGCCCTCTTCCACGGACAGACCGTCCAGGAAGTCGGAATTGCGGATGCTACCGGGACCGGTATAGGCCTCATTCCCCACGGCGAAGCTGGCGGGGTCCTCACCGTCGGGCACGACCACCGGCTTCACCGGCAGATCATATTTGCGGGCGAAGTCCAGGTCGCGCTGATCATGGGCGGGGCAGCCGAAGATGGCGCCCGTGCCATATTCCATCAGCACGAAATTGGCGACATAGACGGGCAGGGTCCAGCCCTTCACGAACGGATGCTCCGCCGTCACCGGCGTGCGCCAGCCCTTCTTTTCCGCCTGTTCCAGCGTGGCTTCACTGGTGCCCATGCTGTTGCATTCGGCGATGAAACCGGCCAGGCCCGCGTCGGTTTCGGCCAGTTTGGCGGCCAGCGGATGGTTGGGGCTGATGGCCACGAAGCTGGCCCCGAACAGCGTATCCGGACGGGTGGTGAAGACCTCCAGGTCCGCATGCCCATCGGAAAGCTGGAAGAAGAAGCGGCAGCCCGTGGACTTGCCGATCCAATTCTCCTGCATGATGCGGACTTTTTCGGGCCAGCGGTCCAGCGTGGTGATGGCCGACAGCAGCTCGTCCGCGAAATGCGTGATCTTCAGGAACCACTGGCTGAGCTTGCGCTTTTCCACCAGGGCACCGGTGCGCCAGCCGCGCCCGTCGATCACCTGCTCATTGGCCAGAACGGTATTGTCCACGGGGTCCCAGTTGACCCAGCTTTCCTTGCGATAGGCCAGACCGGCCTTCAGGAAATCCAGGAACATCTTCTGTTCGAACCGGTAATATTCCGGCCGGCAGGTGGCGATCTCACGTTCCCAGTCGATGGCCAGACCCATGGTCTTCAACTGGCCACGCATGGCCTTGATGTTCTCGTACGTCCAGGTGCCCGGATGGGTATTGCGCTCCAGCGCGGCGTTTTCCGCCGGAAGACCGAACGCATCCCAACCCATCGGGTGCAGGACATTGAACCCCTTGGACCGCTTGTAACGGGCGATCACGTCACCGATCGTGTAATTGCGCACATGGCCCATATGGATGCGCCCCGACGGATAGGGGAACATCTCCAGCACATAGGTCTTGGGCTTGGACTTATCGGCGGTGACGGCGAAGCTGCGGCGTTCTTCCCAGACGGACTGCCACTTGGCTTCGGTTTCGCGGACATTATAGCGGGACATGGGTCAAGGCCTGTCGAACGGGTGTCGCTTCGCCGGGCGTCACCCGTGACAGGGGCCGATGCCCGGCGGCTCGGAACATCATCCAGCGATCAATAGCATGAACGCTGAAGGCCGGCGAAGGCCGGCCTTGGCATGCCTGCGCCGCAAACGGGCGCAAGGGCGGTGCGGGATCAGTTGCTGGGTGCGGCCGACTGCTGACGCAGCTGACGGGCGCGGGTCAGGATCGTGTCTTCCAGCTGCGTGCCGGTTTCCGCCGTCACCGGCGCGTCGATCCAGACGCCCCCCTTCAGTTCCTGACGGAACACGGTGGCGCGCACGCCATCGGCGCGCAGCGCCGCGTCCAGGATGTACAGGTTGACCTTGAACCGCTCGCTCGGCGTGGCCGGCGGGCTGTACCAATCGGTCAGGATCACGCCGCCATAGGGGTCGGCCTGGGTCAGCGGCATGAAGGTCACCGTATCCAGGGCAGCGCGCCACAGGAAGGCATTGACCGTCACAGTGCCGGCCGGACGGGCAGCGGCGTTCATGCCGGCCGCGCCATCATTGTTCTGGCGCAGGATCTGGGTGTTGGGGGCCTCAGGCTCCCCGCTGAAACCCAGGCTGTCCAGCGCGCCGCAGCCGGAAAGACCCAGCGCCAGGGCGCCCAACAGGGCGGAACGACCAATCACGGACAGGGCACGCAAGGACATGGGAAGACCACCCGGATAACGCCAGCGGAAAGTTTAAGCCATCCTTAGAGCAAAAAAGCCGGCACTAGGCAAGGCCGGGCGGATCGCCCCTGGGACAGCGTCGCTGCTTACACGGCAATCAAGGCGGGAATCAGGCGGGGAAAAATGTATCGTTCAGGCCAGAACGGATTTGCGCGGGCGCCCGCCCTTGCGGCCATTGGCCCGCGCGGCCTCGGTTTTCGCAACAGATCGGGACCTGCCACCCTGTCCCCCCAATTCCGCCGCCAGCCATTGCCGGCTGCCAAACTGACCCTGTAGAAGGCCTGGCACATAAAGATCAGCATCCATGGCCGGCCAGTGCAGGCCAAGGCCGCTGGGGCTGATTTCAATCACCGACAGGGCGCTGGTATCAGCACCCGCCAAGCCCTCGGCCAGGGATGGTGGAAAGACCAGATCAAGCCCGGTATTCAGGCTGATGATGATACGGTCGCTGCTGGCATCGTACCGGGCCGATTGGACATGGCCGGCTTGGCGAATGGCCTGCATCCGGCTTTCTGCTGCTGTCCGCTGTTCATCAGAAATCGCCATGGATCATCCTCCATTCCGCGTAAAGACTCTGATTTCCATAGGGCGTCATCCCGGCGAAAGCCGGGACCCAGCGTAAGCGGCGATAGCCGCGACATGACTCATATCGGCGCTAACCGCGCCTAATGCTGGGTCCCGGCTTTCGCCGGGATGACGGTAGAGGTTGTTCAAACCAGCGCAGACAGAATGCCAAAACGCTATCAAAACCCAAGCAGTTTGGATAGGTGGTGGCAGGCCTGACCCCCTACCCCAGCAGCTCCGCATAAACCGCGAGCGTTGCGGCGCACATGCCGGCCTTGGTGAAGCGGGTGCGGACATGGCGCATGCCGTCCAGGCCCACGGCCTGACGCTGTAACGGGTCCAGGTCCAGGGCGGCGCGGATGGCGCCGGCCAGGGCGTCGGGATCGTTCGGCGGCACCACCAGGCCGGTTTCCCCGTTGATGACGGTTTCCTTTACCGCGCCCAGGTCTGACACGATGACGGGCCGGCCCATGGCCTGCGCCTCGGCGATCACGCGGCCAAAGGCCTCGGGTTCGACCGAGGCGTTCACCACCACATCGGACAGCATATAGGCCGCCGCCATGTCGTTGCAGTGGCCGGCGATGGTCACCTGCCCGCCCAGGTTCAGGCGGCGGATATGGTCTTCCAGTTCCTGGCGGTAATGGTCGCGGCCCTGTTCATCGCCCACCAGAACGGCGCGCACATCGCTGCGGCCCAGGCGGGCTATGGCCTCGATCAGCACGCCTTGGCCCTTCCAGCGGGTCAGGCGGCCCGGCAGCAGCACGATGCGCTGATCCTCCGGCAGGCGCCATTGCTGGATCAGCTGCGCCATGCGGGCCTGGGTCACCTTGTCGGGCGACATGATATCGACATCGACCCCGCGATGGATCAGGCGCAGCCGGTCGGCCCCGACGCCATATTCGCGGGTCACATGCTCATACACAAAGCCCGACACGGCGATGATGCGGTCGGCCTTGGCCATGACGCTGTTGTACCATTTCTTCACCCGGCCCTTGAAATTATAGGGCGCGTGGAAGGTGGTGACGAAGGGGATGTCGACACGCTTGGCCGCCCAATAGGCGCTCCAGGCCGGCGCGCGGGACCGGGCATGGATCA
>CALRNG020000411.1:0-4046 GCA_943369495.1 Rhizobium sp. Q54 | reverse complement strand
GTCCTGTGCTTCCTGATCGTACGCGAACAGCCGGTGGCGCCGTCGCGCATGGCGCGGAATGACGGTTTTTGGGACGATCTGAAGGGCTTCATGGCCCTGGTCCGGCGCGGCGGGCCGACGGTACAGCTGTACCTCTGCATCCTGATTTCCCAGATCATGGTGCCGTTGCAGGCCCGTAACTATCTGTATTTCTTCAAATATGGCATTGGCGATATGAGCCGGGCCGACCAGGCCATGGCCCTGTTTGGCGCCATCAATGTGCTATGCGTGCCGCTCTGGGTCTGGCTGATCCGGCGGACGGAGAAGCTGACGGGCTTCATGGTGGGGGGAACGTTGTTCGCCATCGGCTCGCTTGGATTCGCGGTGATGCCGGACTGGAGCTATTGGGGGGCGTTCATCCCGCTGGCCATCGCCTGTGCGGGCCATACAGCCTATGCGGTGTGCATCTGGGCCATGCTGCCCGACACCGTGGATTGGAGCGAATGGCGGTTCCGGCGGCGCGATGAGGGCAAGATTTTCGGGCTGGCTGCCTTTCTGCAAAAGGCTGCATTGGGCCTGTCCGGCCTGCTGATGGCCGCGGTTTTTCACGGGTTTGATGTGACCAAGGGGCAGGGAGAGGCATCCGAGACGGGCCTGCGCGTCGTCATGGGCGTCATCCCGCTGATCGGCATCCTGGCCGCCATGTTCATCATGCGCCATTACCGCCTGGACCTGCGCCGCCATGCCGGCATCGTTGAACGGCTGGGTAACCGGTGACAATTGTTAGCGCTGTCAGTGCTAATGGTCAGAAGGTGGACATGTATGACAAATGCATGGTCAAGGGCTGGTGCCAAACCCTGCCCTTTGATGGAAATTATATAAGTACATTCTCATAAAATTGAAGTATCCAGCCCTCCGCTATTCACGGCAAAGGTCGAAGGCCGTGAGTTCATCGGGCGCTATAGATGATAGCGCTCACATTTTTCGTTGATCCTGATCCAAAGGAACGCTTTACTGTCCAAACCTAAGAACCCGGTGAACGGGATAAGGGAGGAAACATGTGCAGGAAGCGTTGGGTCCTGCCGGCGGTGGCTTTTGCCCTGCTGGCGGGTGGTGGGATGGCTTTGCCAACAGTTGTGAAGGCCGATGAGGCGGCGCTGGCCGCGTTGCAGGCGCAATTGCCCGGCAAATTGATGAATGATCCGACGGTGCTGGACTGGACAATCTATGGCCAGGGTCAGAAGAACAAGCGGGTGAAGACGCCAGGGGTGGGTGGTGGGGTCGCGATGCAGGTGACATCACCGGCAGCATCGGCCACGGCGCACAATATCGGCGTGAATGTGCCCCTGAAAGCCGGCTTCACGCCGGGGCAGGCGATCACGGTCGCCTTCTGGGCGCGCACGGTTTCGGCCGACACACCCGATGGCAATGGCAAGCTGGGCCTGCGGTTACAGTTGAACGAGGCGCCCTATAGCGGGTTCGGGGATACGATGTTGGCCATCGGCCCCGACTGGAAAATGTATGAGATAAAGGCCCAGGCCAGCATCAGCGTCGATCCCGGCAAGGCCGTCCTGGGCTTTCAGGTTGCCGCCGCCAAACAGGTGGTGGAGATCGGGCAGATCTTCGTTCTGGATATGGGCATGAAGGCCATGGCCGCCGCCCCCGCCGGCGGCGGAGCCACATCCATCCGCATGCCGGTGCCCCCGAGCCTGCCGGGCAGGCTGCTGAATGATGCGGCCAGCATCGACTGGCCCGTCTATGGCGCCAACCAAAGCCATGCCAAAGTGGAAACGCCCGATGCCGGCGGCGGCTATGCCCTGCGGGTCAGCAGCCCGACGGCGGATGAGAAGCCTTACAGGATCGGCGTGTCGGTACCGCTGGTCGCGGCTATCGCGCCAGACCGCGACATCACCGTGGCCTTTTGGGCCCGCACCGTATCGGCGGAGACGCCGGAGGGCATGGGGCTGATCGGCCTGCGGATGCAGGAAAATGCCGCGCCCTATGCCGGGTTCGGCGACAGCATGCTGTCGGTTGGACCAGATTGGAAACTGCATCAGGTGAAGATGCGGTCGAACATGGCCCTTGATGCCGGTAAGGGCGTCCTGGGCTTTCAGATCGCCGGGGCCAAACAGGTGGTGGAGATCGGGCAGGTCTATGTGCTGGATATGACGAAGTAGGGCCTGAGGATGCGACCGGTCGGACCGGTCGCATCCGGAAGCAGGAATGGTGATCTTCGGGCGATCACCAATTGTCCTTAGTCGCGGGCGCCCCCAGTCCCAACGCGCTCCCTGTCGTCGGTGACGGTGGTGGACATCACCACAACCAGATTGCCCGGCTTGTGGAAACTATCGGCCAAGGCATGAGCGTCGATCAGGCGGTCGAAGGGGAGAAGCGCCCCCAAGATCGGACTGTAGGCCCCGGCCAGATGCAACGCCAGGAGGCGCTTCATGCTGGATAGGTCATCCTTGTTGGTGCCGGTCAGGATCGTGCGCCCGCCGCGGTGGGGGCGCAGGCCCACGCCCAGCATTTCTGACAGATCCGCCGTGACCAGGGCCAGCCGCCCGCCGGGTGCCAGCAAGGGCCGTGCATCGGCCCAACCCAAGGACCCCATCACATCAAGTATGACATCGAAGGGGCCGGGAGGGGTACCGGTTCGGTAATCGCAGACGTCGACCGCCCCCAGGCGTTTGGCCAGATCATGGTTCTTGGGCGACGCGGTGGCGCTGACCGTTGCGCCCAGATGGCGACCGATCTGCACGGCCGCGCTGCCGACCGCGCCCGTTGCACCTGCAACCAGCAGGCGCTCTCCCGGTGCCAGCTTTGCCCGATCGATGAGGAACTCCGCCGCCGTCAGGCCGCCGAAGAAAAACGCTGCCCCCGCCTCGAACGACAGGCTGTCGGGCAGCGGCAGCACGGTGCTGTCCGCCATGATCACCAGATAGTCCCGATGCGCCCCACCCGTCATGCCGGTCAGGCCAAAGACACGCTGTCCCATGGCAAACGCGGCTACCCCCTGACCTAGTGCTGCAACCTCCCCCGCGAAGGCCATGCCGGGGGCGACACGCGGGCGGCGCAGGCCCAGTGCCAGCCGCAAAATCAGGCCCAAACCGCGCGGTACCTTGCCTGACCGCAACCGCACATCGCCAGCTGTCACCGGGGCGGCGCAGACGCGGATCAGGAGTTCCCCAGCAGCGGGCGAGGGGATGGGGGCATCCTCAAAGGCAATGGTCTCAGGGCCGCCATAGGCGGTGTAACGGGCGATTTTCATGGGTAAACCCGGCTCAATGCACCCGCTTCCGGTGTCCCGGACTCCGGGCAGGCACGGCATGTGAGCTGCGCCTGCGGGTGCCGTCAAGGAATATGGACAACCGGATGTATATCCACCCTCACTGCCACCGCCGCAACGTGCGTCCGACAGCATAGGAAAATCTGTCCCGTTTTCGGGCTCAGGCGGATCGGTGTCACCCCGCAGCGTGGTTGTCCGCATACGTATTTCGACCGGCTTCGCAGCGCACAACATACGTATTCAGCCGGCAAAAGCGCTGGTGATACCCGATCTATGAACGATAAACGCGCCGGCCCTGAAGCCGGGCTGTAATCGGTTGGATTGGGGAGAGACATGACCAGGACCTTGCGCAGCGCCGCCGCACTCACCGCCACTGGCACCCTTGCCGCCCTGTTGATGAGCGGCACCGCCCTGGCCGCGACCGCACCAGGGGCGCCGGGGGCCAAGCCCACCTTTTCCTATGCCGGCAAGGACGGGATCGGCACTTCCTATGAGGCGTATGTGAAGGGCCGGTATCAGGATGGTGGCGTGACCGGTTCGGTCTCCAAGGTCTGGTTCTCGCTGGCCCGTGGCGTCATCACCGAGACCATGCAGGGCATGATCCATGAGGCGCAGCTGCGCGAGCTGCAATTTGCCGTGAAGGGCGACGGCTTCGTCCATACCGAATATGACGATATGGAAACCCATGTCGATTACCTGCACAAGGATGCGGCCGGGCGGCCCTTGTCGCTGGCCTACAGGATCGTCAACCGTGACCGCCAGGGCCGGTATGAGATCGAAA
>CALRNG020000410.1:0-4048 GCA_943369495.1 Rhizobium sp. Q54 | reverse complement strand
TCAGGCCGGGTTCTTCGTGGGCGGCGGCGGCACCGGCGTCATGGTGGCGCGCGGCGATGATGGGGCCTGGAGCGGTCCTGCCTTCTACACCCTGGCGGAGGCCAGTTTTGGCCTGCAATTCGGCGGACAGGCATCCGAAATGATGATGGTGATCATGACCCAGACGGGCCTGGACGCCGTCATCGACCGCAAGGTCAAGCTGGGGGCCGATGCCAATGTCGCCATCGGCGAGTTGGGCACCGGGGTTGGCGCTTCCTACGGTGTCGGCCTGTCGGCGGACATCTATGTCTATGCCAAGACCAGTGGCCTGTTCGGTGGCATGGCGGTCGAAGGCTCGGTCATCGCCCCGCGTTACGAGTTCAACGACAAGTTCTACGGTCAGAAGACCGAACCCCGCGCCATCCTCGTGGACCGGCATTTCTACCGGCCCGAGGCGCAGGCCCTGGCAACGGCGCTGAGCGCGCAGTAAAAACCTAAGCCACCGCCGCCCGCGCCATCGGTGTGCGGGCGGCCACCATGGCCTCCACATCCGACCGGCGCAGAAGCGGGTAACGGGTGCGGATCAGGCGGGTCAGTTCCGCCATATTCCAGTCGGGCAGTGCCTGCGGATCGAAATGCAGGCCCAGATATTCATCCGCCATCAAGGCCCCTTCGATGGCCAGGAAGCGGATACGCCGCACCTGTTCGGCGGCGGGCGTGCCATCATCCCCGTCCAGTGCCGGCTGACAAATGCGTTCCAGTTCCAGCAAGGTTTCGCGCCGCCGGTCCGTCTGCCATTGCCGCAGCAGCGACAGGATGCCGGACAGGGCCGACATATCCTTCAAACCTGCACATTGCCGGACCAGCAGGTCCAGCAGGTTGGCGGCCCGGATCAGGCCGTCATCCAGATCGAAAATCACCGGCATATGGCGGCGCGCGTCCAGTTCCTGGCAGACCAGCGGATGCACTGCCGACCGGTCGTTCAGGTTGAACCAGACCTGTTCCAGCCAGGCCAGCGTCCGTTCCAGGCGCACGTCACCACGCGGCGCGCGGATCACCTGCCCGATCAGCACCTGATCATCCAGCAGTTCATCCGCCGCCGGCACCTCATGCGACAGGAACCCGGCCAGGACCGGATCCAGATCATGGGTCAGATTGACCGCGAGCAACATCGTGGCGTGGCCGACAAAGGCCGATGCCAATTGCGGTGCGGTCAGTATTTTAGCCATTTTGGGTCCCCACCCGCCGGACCGTCACAAATTTTTAATACCATGGACCCGTGCGGTTGTTGGCGCAATGACTCTTGCGCGGTGCCGCCCCCTCGCCCCGCCCGTGAATTCGGGTTATGGTGCAGGTGTGGCAGGGCGGCATCGGGGCGGACATGCTGATCGAGATTTATTCGGACCTGATCTGTCCCTGGTGTTTCCTGGGCAAGGTGCGGCTGGACCGGGCCTTGGCCGAACGGCCGGGCGTGCGTGTCGATCTGCGCTGGATGCCGTTTCAGCTGAACCCCGACCTGCCGGCCAATGGCATGGACCGCGACCTCTATTTCACCGTGAAGTTTGGCGGCCCGGAGCGGGTGCGACAGATGAATGCGGTGGTTGAGCAGGCGGCGGCGCGCGAAGGCCTGTTCCTGCGCCTGGACCTGATCCGCCGCATCCCCAGCACGCTGCAGGCCCACCGTCTGATCCGCTTTGCCGAACGCTGGGCCAAGGCCACACCCGTCGCCATGGCGCTGTATGCGGCGCATTTTCAGCGCGGGCTGGACATTGGCGACCTGAACACGCTGGTCGCGATCGCCGCCGAACAGGGCTTGGATACCGGGGAGACGCGCGATTATCTGGACGGCGACGCCGACCGCGCCGCCATCAAGGGGGCCGACACCATGGCCCGGCAGTTGGGGGTGCAGGCCGTCCCCTGCTACATTTTCGACCGCCGCTACGCCCTGGCCGGGGCACAGGAACATACGGCGTTTCTGCCCATGCTGGATTTGGCGCGGGATGCATTGGTCGGGTAAGGGTCCAAATGGTAGGTCAGGTCGTGCCGGCGGCGAGCCCTGACAGAGTTGGATTGATAACAACGGTCATAATTTATGACCGTTGTTATGGCGGCGACCGCCGCCGCGCCGCACATGCGGCGTAGCCAAGCCAGCGGATGCTGGCGCCGGCAATTGAGGGGCAGGAAAGATTGACCAAAGGTCAAGATTTCATGCCGCCGGTATGGAAGCGGGTTACCCCCGCTTCCAGGTCGTCCCCTTCGGCCCGTCTTCCAGAATCACGCCCTGGGCCGCCAGATCATTGCGGATGCGGTCGGCCTCCGCAAAGTTCTTGGCCTTGCGCGCGGCCAGCCGGTCGGCAATGGCCTGTTCGATGGCGGCATCATCCAGGCCGGTCACTCCCGCCGGCTGCCATTTGAACCAGGCTTCCGGTGCTTGCGTCAGCAAGCCCATCAGGTTGGTGGCGGCCTTCAACGCGGACGCAGCGGCCAGACGCGCGGCATCGTCACTGGCCTTGTGATAGGCGTTCGCCAGTTCATGCAGGACGGAAATGGCCAGCGGCGTGTTCAGATCATCCATCAGGGCGGCCATGAACTCCGCCGGGATATCACCCGCCGGGACATCGCCCGCCGCGCGCAGCACGCCGTACCAGCGGTCCAGTGTCTGACGCGCCTGGACCACCTTCTCCTTGGTGAAATCCAGCGGCTGGCGGTAATGCGCCGACAGGATGGCTAGACGCAGCGCCTCTCCTGGAAATTCATCCAGCAGTTCGCGCACTGTGTAGAAGTTGCCCAGGGACTTGGACATCTTGTCGCCGGCGATGGTCAGGAAGCCGGAATGCATCCAGACATTGGCCATGACCTGGGTGCCATGGGCGCAGCGGCTTTGCGCGATCTCATTCTCATGGTGCGGGAAGATCAAGTCCAACCCGCCGCCATGGATATCGAATACGTCGCCGAGATGCGCCGCCGTCATGGCGGAGCATTCGATATGCCAGCCGGGGCGGCCCTTGCCCCAGGGGCTGTCCCAGCCGGGCTCGCCATCCTTGGCCGGCTTCCACAGCACGAAATCGGCGGGCGACTTTTTGTAGGGCGCAACCTCTACCCGCGCGCCGGCAATCAGCTCATCCTGGCTGCGGCGCGACAACTGGCCGTAATCGGACATGGAAGGCACATGGAACAGGGCATGCCCTTCGGCCGCATAGGCGAAGCCCTTGGCGATCAGCGCCTCGATCATGGCGATCATATCGCCAATATGCCGCGTGGCGCGCGGTTCGATATCGGGGCGCAGCAGGCCCAGATCATCCATATCGGCGTGGAACTGCGCCGTGGTCCGCGCCGTCACGCTGTCGATCGGCTCACCCGACTGGTTCGACCGTTCAATGATCTTGTCATCCACGTCCGTGATGTTCCGGGCGTAGGTAACCTTCGGGTACAGGTGCTTCAGCAACCGGGCCAGCAGGTCGAAAGCGCTGAAGGTCCTTGCATTGCCGATATGGGCATAGTCATAGACGGTGGGGCCGCAGACATAGAGCTTCACATGGGTCCGGTCGATGGGCGCGAACACTTCCTTGGTCCGCAGCAGCGTGTTGTAGAGCGACAGGGTCATGGGAGCAGGCTTTCCGTTTGCAGAAAGGTCGTCATCAGAGATAGCGGGAGTGGATCAGGCCGTACAGCCCGACAGCCGCGCCAGCGCCCGCTCCCGCCCGATCAGGGGCAGCAGGGTCTTCAGCTCCGGCCCATGGTCATGGGCTGTCAGGGCGCGGCGCAGCGGCAGGAACAGGGCCTTGCCCTTGGCTCCCGTGGCCGCCGACACCGCCTTGGTCCAGACACCCCAGGTCGTGTCGTCCCAAACGCCCTCGGGCAGCAGTTCGGCAGCCTTGGTCAGGAATCCTGCATCATCGACCAGGGGCGTCACCGCCTGCTTGGTCACGGCCCACCACTCCCTGGCATCCGACAGGCGGGACAGGTTGGGCCGCACGGCCAGCCAGAAGGCCTCATCCACGCCCTCCATGCCCAGCGCCACCAGACGGTCGGCGACGGCGGCGAAGGGGGCGGCGTGCAGCACCTGAGC
>CALRNG020000409.1:0-4053 GCA_943369495.1 Rhizobium sp. Q54 | reverse complement strand
CGCCAGACGGCGGTCATCACGATCGGCACCGGGGATGGCACCGGGGGCGGCAGGGCGGATATCGGGCATGGTCGGCATGTTCCTGGCAGAAGGCATCTGGCCCCCGCCGCCGTGTGCCCAGCCAATGCCGGCCAACAGGCAAGCCGCCGACGGAAGATCCGTCCGCGCTTATATCAGCAAATTCGTCTCAAGCGAAACGATCAGCTCACCCGCGGGCTGCCGAACAGACGCGTGAAACTATCGACCGACAGGGTACGCACGGCCCCCTTGTCGCGGCGCAGACCCAGCGGGTCCGGCCCATCCACCACATCATTGCGCGCCACGTAGCGCACATGGGGAAGGGGAAAACCGTCCTGTGTCACGGCCAGCACACGGGCCGTTTCCACCGTATTGAAAATCACCCGCTGATACACGGCACCTGGAACAGGCGCCGCCATAGGTTTGGAACGCTTGAACAACGAAACGCTCATCGCAACGCCCCCATTTCGGTTCGCCCCGGACTTGACTCGCTATTGGCCGCCCGTTTCCCAAAAGTGGTACTGCCTTTCCGGTATATGGAAGTTAACGCATTCATTTTATGTACGCAATAAGATGTCACAGGAATCTGCGATTATCTTCCCAGAAAATGCCGTGGATTTTAGGCAAATCAATGAAACATCGGTGACACACTTATCAAACGTTAGGACATCATTCTGGCTATACTTAACCGTGAAGGTTTGCAGGGGTGCGTTTCCGAACGGAAAAAGCGGAGACGCCAATCCGCTGCACACCACAGGCGGATAACAATATTATCCATCTGTTTTTCAAAGATTATTTTGCTTCAGGATATCGGGTATGGCCTCGGCCAGGTCCTCCGCGATCAGGCCGCGTCCACGCTGCCGGCCAGCGGCTCCATGCAGCCAGGCCCCGGCACTGGCGGCATCGAACGGCTCCATCCCCTGTGCCAGAAGGGCCAGGATCAGGCCGGCCAGCACATCGCCGCTGCCCGCGGTAGCCAGGTCGGGGGGGGCATTATGGTTGATCCGCACCCGGCCATCGGGATGCGCGATCACCGTGTCCGGTCCTTTCAGCAGGATCACGGCCCCCGACTCCGCCGCCGCCATCCGCACCCGGTCCAGGCGCGAGCCCGCATGCTTGCCGAACAGCCGCGCGAACTCCCCCTCATGCGGGGTCAGCACCCAGTTTTGATTGAGGCCGGCCTGCCGCAGCAGCGACACCTCGCCTGCGAAGGTGCTGAAAAAATCGGCATCCAGCACACCGGTCTTTCCGCCCCGCAGACTGGCCAGCACAGCATCGCGCAACAGCGGCCCGGTCCCAGCGCCCGGCCCCAGCAGGACGGCATTGCGGCGTGGATCGGACAGCAGATCGGCAAAGCCGGCGGCATCGGCAATGGGCTGCACGATCAGGCTGGGCATGGACAGGCTGTAGACCAGCTGTGCCGCCGGCTCGCAGGCCAGTGTCACCAGCCCCGCGCCCAGGCGCAGGGCGGCGCGGGCGGATAGCCGCGCCGCCCCCGTCATGATCGTTCCGCCCAGAATCAGGGCATGGCCACGCTGATATTTATGGCCGGTGGCTGTCGGACGGGGGAATCGCCGACGCCAGAGGCTGGGGCCATTGGCCTGGATCGTCGGGCCAATCGTGTCCAGCACCGCCTCCGGGATGCCGATATCGGCAATGACCAGCCGGCCGATATGACCGCGCGCGGGATAGAGATAATGAGCCGGCTTGGCGCGGAAGAAGCTGACCGTGACGTCGGCCACCGGTGCCGCACCCAGAATCGTTCCATCATCACCATTGATGCCGCTAGGCACATCCACGGCCAGGATGGGCGCCCCCTGCCCCGCCATCGCCTGCACCAGTGCCAGTGCCAGCCCGTCCAGCGGACGGTTCAGTCCGGCGCCGAACAGGGCGTCGATGATCATACCGGCCCCCGACAGCAGGTCCGGCGTCGCGGGTTCCACCCCGCCGGTCCAGGTCTCCGCCGCACAGGCTGCATCCCCGCGCAGAGCCGCGATGTCGCCCAGCAGCCCTACCCGCACCGGCCAGCCGGCCGCCGCCAGATGCCGGGCCGCCACGAATCCGTCGCCACCATTATTGCCCGGCCCGCAAAGGATAACCACAGGCCGGGGCCGCCCGCCGCACAGCGCGATGGCTTCCCGCGCCACCGCCATGCCCGCCCGCTCCATCAGCATGGGGCCGGAAATGCCAGCCTGCATGGCGGCGTAGTCTGCCGCATACATCTGGGCCACGGTCAGGATGTCGTCGGCCATGCCCTGTCTTCCAACTTGGGAACACGAAACGGGTCATTTTGCGCCAGGGCGGGCACGGCCCGGAAATGAAAAAGGCCGCCCAAGGGCAGCCTTTTTTCCAATTTCTCCGCAGACGGAGAATGGGGCGATGGACGGGACTCGAACCCGCGACCACTCGGACCACAACCGAGAGCTCTACCAACTGAGCTACCACCGCCGCCGGAGGCCGCCTTATGCAACAACAGCCCCAGGGCGTCAAGCATTCCTTTCGCAAAAAATCGCAGGCCCGCCTTGCTCACGGCAAGCCCTGTTATGAAGCATCGTTCTGCCACCGAACCGGGCGCTTCGCTTGGTTAATGCGCAGTTTTTTGGCCTCACGATTAAAATATGGTCACTAATTTGCTTACTATTTGATCATATTGTCCACAAATCACGATCAGATGCCAGCGATCCCATGCCCCGCCCAACTGGCATGCGGCATGCTTATAATGTGGCTGCGGCGGTCAGGTGCGAAAAAGCCGGGCTGGCGCCGAAATTTGGAGCTGCGGGACGCGATGAAGAAGATTGAAGCAATCATCAAGCCCTTCAAGCTGGATGAGGTGAAGGAAGCCCTCCACGAAGTGGGGATCAAGGGCATCACCGTGACCGAAGCCAAGGGCTTTGGCCGCCAGAAGGGCCATACCGAACTCTACCGCGGGGCGGAATATGTCGTCGACTTCCTGCCCAAGGTAAAGATCGAGGTCGTCATGGATGACAGTCTGGTGGAACGCGCCGTCGAGGCGATCCAACAGGCCGCCCATACGGGCCGCATCGGCGACGGCAAGATCTTCGTGACCCCGGTGGAGGAGGTGATCCGCATCCGCACCGGCGAACGCGGTCCCGACGCCATCTGACGATTTTTCGGGCATCTCGGTAACATCCGAAACACCCGAAAGCCGGGTGCAGAATTTTCTTTCAAATGGTCCTTGGATGGAGTAACGCCACCAACCGGCGGCCCCAAAGCCCGGGACCGGATCCTTCCACGACAAACCTCAAACCACGGAAGCAGAGGCTATGTCTGAATTGGCCAAGTTCTTCGACCTGATCAAGGAAAACGACGTCAAATATGTCGATTTCCGCTTCACCGACATCAAGGGGAAGGTGCACCACGTTTCCCAGCATATCTGCACCGTCGATGAAGATCTGCTGACCGACGGCGTCATGTTCGACGGTTCGTCGATCGCCGGCTGGAAGGCGATCAACGAGTCCGACATGACCCTGCTGCCGGACCTGTCGACGGCTGTCATGGACCCGTTCTCGGCCCAGCCGCTGCTGACCGTACTGTGCGACGTGCTGGAGCCCTCCACCCGTCAGCCCTACAGCCGCGACCCGCGCTCCATCGCCAAGGCCGCAGAGCGCTACATGGCCTCGGCCGGCATTGGCGACACCGCCTATTTCGGTCCGGAAGCTGAGTTCTTCGTGTTCGACGACGTAAAGTTCGAAGTCTCGATGAACAAGGTCATGTACGAGTTCGACAGCGAAGAGGGCCCGTACAATTCCGGCCGTTCGTACGAAGGCGGCAACCTGGGTCACCGTCCCGCCGTCAAGGGCGGCTATTTCCCGGTCGGCCCCGTCGACAGCGCCCAGGACCTGCGCGCCGAGATGCTGTCGGTTCTGGCCGACATGGGCGTTGAGGTCGAAAAGCACCACCATGAAGTGGCCGCGTCGCAGCATGAGCTGGGCGTGAAGTTCGGCACGCTGGTGAAGATGGCCGACGGCATGCAGCTGTTCAAGTATGTGGTCCACAATGTGGCCCATCAGTACG
>CALRNG020000408.1:0-4063 GCA_943369495.1 Rhizobium sp. Q54 | reverse complement strand
ACAATGGACGGATACGATCCTTCACTGAACGCAGCGAAACAGACCACAGACCAAGCGTATCCTCTAGCGAACCTGACATCCCATGACCCTCCGAATCATGGTCACCCATTGATTCAGAACTTCATAAAATACGCAACTGTAATGCTAGGCGATACTCAATGTCCTACTCGATTATCAGCGAAGTTACACCCGGACTCCTCTTCAAATTTATTATTCAGACTGAAATAAGCGCCGATGACGCTGAAAGCGGTATCGAAGCGTTCATCAATTTTATTGATAACGTTCTTAATGATCGCCTCAGCGAAGCTGACTTGGTAGCGCTCCTTACATATAAGCCAGTTGGTAAAATTGTACTTGTAACTTTCGACTCAACGAGCCGCACGATTGTACCTGTCAACGCCTTTACCGACTGACGTCTGCCGGCTGCTTGAGTTTGCTGATGAACAATTCTGCGAAGGAACGTAGTTCCCTATCAAATGGGAGGTCCTAACAACGGTTCGCATTTTGGTTAATCTCAGAACCAACCCCGACTGCTGACAGGTCGGGCGCTTGGCCCCTGGGTCCCGGCTTCCGCCGGGATAACGATGGGGGGGTGCTGCGATTTGAACCGGACAGTGTCTACGGCCCGGATAGGGCGGGATAACCGAGGGGTACGCGGCGTGGGGAGCGGGTCGTGGCGAACCACCGGTACGCATTGGCCCCGCGTGCCTACAGCAACAGGCGCCGGACGGCGGTGGTACCCCACCGCCGTCCGGTCGCCCTTTACTCTGCTGCCACGCGGGTGCGCGGCTGGCCGTCGCGCACGGCCTTCAGGGTTTCTGCGATCAGGAAGGCCAGTTCCAGGGCCTGACTGGCGTTCAGGCGCGGGTCGCAGGCGGTGTGGTAGCGCAGGGCCAGGGCGTGATCGCTGATGGCCTGGGCGCCGCCCGTGCATTCCGTCACGTCCTGACCGGTCATTTCGAAATGCACACCACCGGGATGGGCGCCTTCGGACCGGATGACGTCCATGAAGCCCCGCACCTCCCCCAGGACCCGGTCGAAGGGCCGGGTCTTGAAGCCGGTGGAGGATTTGATGGTGTTGCCATGCATCGGGTCGCAGGACCAGACGACGGTGCGGCCTTCGCGCTGCACCTTGCGGACCAGGGGCGCCAGCTTGTCGGCCACCTTGTCGGACCCCATGCGCACGATCAGGGTCAGGCGACCCGCCTCGTCCGCCGGGTTCAGGATGTCGATCAGGCGGATCAGGTCATCGGGGTCCATGGTCGGGCCGCATTTCAGGCCCACCGGGTTCTTCACCCCGCGCAGGAACTCCACATGCGCGCCATCATGCTGGCGCGTGCGGTCGCCGATCCACAGCATATGGGCCGACACGTCGTACCAGTCGCCGCTGGTGCTGTCGATGCGGGTCAGCGCCTGCTCATAGGGCAGCAACAGCGCCTCATGGCTGGTGAACAGTTCCGTCTCGCGGATCTGCGGTGTGGTTTCGCCCGTGATGCCGCAGGCGGCCATGAAGGACAGCGTCTCGTCCAGCCGGTCGGCCAGGCCCTGATACCGCTCGCCCTGCGGGCTCTTCTCCACAAAACCCAGGTTCCACTGATGCACCTTGTGCAGATCGGCATAACCGCCCTGGGCGAAGGCGCGCAGCAGGTTCAGGGTACTGGCCGACTGATTATAGGCCTGCACCATCCGCTCCGGATCGGGGATGCGGGCGTCGGGCGTGAAATCGAAGCCATTGATGATATCGCCGCGGTAGCTGGGCAGCTCAACACCGTCAATCACCTCCGTATCAGCGGAACGCGGCTTGGCGAACTGCCCCGCCAGACGGCCCACCTTCACCACGGGCGTGGCGGCACCGAAGGTCAGCACGACCGCCATCTGCAACAGCACGCGGAACGTGTCGCGGATATTGTTGGGGTGGAATTCGGCAAAGCTCTCGGCGCAATCGCCGCCTTGCAGCAGGAAGGCCTGCCCGCGCGCCACCTTGCCCAGATGATCCTTCAGCCGCCGCGCCTCGCCCGCAAAAACCAGCGGCGGATAGGCCGCCAGCTTGGCTTCGACGGCCTTCAACCGGGTTTCGTCGGGATAAGACGGGACCTGCCGGATCGGCTTGGCGCGCCAGCTGTCCGGCGTCCAGCGCCCAGCGGTCCCCACCTTCTGCGTATCCGTCGACATGTCCTGCTCTTCCTTCTACTGCCATCGCCGCACCGGCCTCTTCCCGGCGGCGGGATGTGCATATGGGTTACAAGGCAGCGGATGTCACCGCCGCCTCAAACTTTGTAAGCGGAGAGTATCGGTATTTTCCAGTCCAAACGACCTGCATTCTGCGCAATGTTCGTGCGCAAATAGGCCGCGCGGACGGCCAAGCCCTTGCCTATACTCGACATCTTCGTTCGTGCAGACAGGACAGGACCCGCCGATGACGGCCACGACAGCCAATCCGGAGCCCCAGCAACCCATCGGCTGGCGACAGGTGCTGCGCTCGCTGGGCCAGCGCAAGGTGCTGGTCATGCTGCTGCTGGGCTTTTCGTCGGGCCTGCCCTTCCTGCTGACGGGCAATACGCTGGGCTTCTGGCTGCGCGAGGGCGGGGCGGATCTGGCCACGATCGGCTTTCTCTCCTGGATCGGACTGGCCTATTCGCTGAAGCTGTTCTGGGCGCCGCTGGTGGACCGGCTGGATGCGCCGATCCTGGGGTGGCTGGGACGGCGGCGCGGCTGGATGGTGCTGTCGCAACTGCTGATCGGGGCCGGGCTGTTCGGCATGGCCGCCGTCGGGCCGGAAGGCTCAAACCTCTGGAAACTGGGTGCCTTTGCCCTGCTGGCGGCGTTTGCATCCGCCACACAGGATATCGTGGTCGATGCCTGGCGCATTGAAAGTGCGGAAAACGGGGCCGAACAGGGGCTGCTGTCGGCGGCCTATCAGACCGGGTACCGCGCCGCCATGCTGGCCACCGACAGTTTGATCCTGCTGCTGGCTGCCGGGATCGGCTGGCAGGCCTCCTACGGCGTTGCCGGTGCCGTGATGGCGGTCGGCATCGTGGCCACCCTGATGGCGACGGAGCCGAAGCGGCACGCGCCGGCGGGCGGGCGGGCGACGGCCCCGCTCTGGACACCTGCCGGCCTGTTCGATGCCATTGTCGGGCCGTTGCTCAGCTTTCTGCGCACCTATGGCGCGCTGTCGGTGCTGATGCTGCTGGTGGTGATGACCTTCCGGCTGGGCGATTTCATGATCGGGCCGATGATCAACCCCTTCTATGTCGATCTGGGCCTGACGAAGGAGGTTGTGGGAACGGTGCGCGCCTCGGTGGGGCTGTGGGCGTCGATCGCCGGCATTGCGCTGGGCGGCATCGCCTCGGTCCGGCTGGGCTTCCGGCGGACCCTGATCCTTGGCGCGGTGCTGGGTCCCTTCTCCAACCTCGCCTTCTCCGTCATGGCGCTCAGCGGGCCGGATATCGGCGTGTTCACGGCGGCCATCATCGTGGATAACATCGCCACCGGCTTTGCCGGCGTGGCGCTGACCGCCTATATGTCCAGCCTGACCAGCCTGGGCTATACCGCCACGCAATATGCGCTGCTATCCTCGCTCTATACGGTGCTGGGCAAGGTGCTGAAGGGCTTCTCAGGGCAAATGGTGCTGGGGCTGGAGCCGATTGCCGGGCAGATGGGAGCCTATGCCCTGTTCTTCGCCGGCACCGCCGCCATCGGCATTCCCGTGGTCGCGCTGTGCCTGTTCCTTGACCGTGCGGCAAGCCGGCAGCGACAGGCTTGAAAGGGCCAGGGTAAGGTAAGAGTAACCTCTGCCTGGCCCCATCGGCATTAGAAGCCGCAAGGGCAACTGCACATCGGTGGCCCACCACCGCCACCACCGGGCGGCGTCACGCCACCACCGCCGGGCGGGGTCACACCACCACCGCCGGGCGGGGTCACTCCACCACCACCGGGCGGCGTCACTCCACCACCACCGGGCGGGGTCACACCGCCACCACCGGGCGGGGTCACTCCACCACCACCGGGCGGGGTCACTCCACCACCACCGGGCGGGGTCACTCCACCACCACCGGGCGGG
>CALRNG020000407.1:0-4069 GCA_943369495.1 Rhizobium sp. Q54 | reverse complement strand
CATCATTCAAAGCTTCATGTCGTAGAAGTTCATGTTCAGGCCCGGCACGTCATAGTCGGCATAGCCGAAACGCCGGAACCCATGCAGCGGATAGAAGGTGGGCGCCTGGCAATCCATTGTCTCCACCGCCGCCCGTGTACAGCCCAGCTTGCGCCCCTCGTCCAAGGCGGCGGCCAGCATGGAAAAGCCGGTGCCGGTGCCGCGCAGGCTGTCGTCCAGCCAGACCATGTCGACCATGAAGTCGCTATCCACGGCATAGCAAAGGGCGGCCCCGCGCGGCGCGTTGGTCACGACATCGCGGACATAAGCCGCCACCAATGTCACGGGCGCGCCCAACGCCGCCTGGCGGCGGGCATCGGTGATGCGCCAAATTTCCCGGGCCAGATGCTTAGGCGCGGGTTCATGCACGGCCAGCGCAAATCCGGCTGGCACGACGGCCTCGCCCTTGCCGATCCGCTTTTCCAGGATGGTGAAGACCCCGCCCCTGATATGCGGCCCGATCACCTGCCGCACGCCGTAACCGGCGGCCAGATAGGGTGCGGTATCATCATGCGCCCGGACCACCATGATCATCCGGTCGGCATCCCGGCGGGCCAGTTCAGCCTCCGTCCGGGCCAGCACCGCCGCAATGGCGGGGCCGGGATTGATGCCGGGAACGGTCCAGGCGCCCCAGAAACAATAGGCGTCACGCCCCCATTGGGTCAGCGACAACCCTGCTTGCAACGCGCCGGTCACCGTATCGCCCGCCACCACCACAAACCGGCCCTGGGCCGGCGGCAGGGCGGCGGCATTATAGGCCATCAGCCCGGCCAGCACGATTTCCGCGTCCGGTCCCGTGACCGGCACGTCATATTCGATGCTGATGCGCACACCGGGGGCAACCATGGATCAGGCCGCCTCGGTCACGCCAAACTGGGCATAGCCGTTGGCTTCCAGCTCCAGCGCCAGGTCCTTGCCGCCCGACTTCACGATGCGGCCATTGGCCAGCACATGCACCACGTCGGGCACAATGTAATCCAGCAGGCGCTGATAATGGGTGATGACCAGCATGCCGCGTTCGGGGCTGCGTAGCTTGTTCACACCTTCCGCCACGATCTTCAGCGCGTCGATATCCAGGCCGCTGTCGGTCTCGTCCAGGATCGCCAGCTTGGGCTGTAACACCGCCATCTGCAGCGCCTCATTGCGCTTCTTCTCGCCCCCGGAGAAGCCGACATTGACGGCGCGCTTGATCATGTCGTCATTCATGGACAGATCCTTGGCCTTGGCCCGGATCAGCTTCAAGAACTGCATGGCATCCAGCGGCGTCTCCCCCCGCGTCTTGCGCACGGCGTTCAGCGCTTCTTTCAGGAAGGTGGTGTTGCTGACGCCGGGGATCTCGACCGGGTACTGAAAGGCCAGGAACAGGCCGGCTGCGGCGCGCTCCTCGATCTCCATGGACAGCAGGTCCTGGCCGTCGAAAGTGATGGAGCCTTCGGTGACCTCGTATCCCTCACGGCCGGCCAGCACATAGGACAGCGTGCTCTTACCCGCCCCATTGGGGCCCATGATGGCATGCACTTCACCGGCATTGATGGTCAGATCGATCCCCTTCAGGATCGCCTTGCCATCCACCGTGGCATGCAGGTTCTTGATTTCGATCAGGGACATTTGCTGCTCCAACACAAATCTCATGGCGGAAGGGCTGGGCCGTTCCGCACCATCTCTTCACTTGGGGCGGGCTTAACCCACACTCCCCTCCAAACTGATCGCCACCAGCTTCTGGGCTTCCACGGCGAATTCCATGGGCAGTTCCTTCAGCACTTCCTTGCAGAAGCCGTTCACGATCAGGCCGACCGCGTCTTCTTCCCTCAACCCGCGCTGACGGCAATAGAACAGCTGGTCCTCGGAGATCTTGGCCGTCGTCGCCTCATGCTCCACCCGCGCGGTCCGGTTGCGGCTTTCGATATAGGGCACGGTGTGCGCCCCGCACTTGTCGCCGATCAGCAGACTGTCGCACTGGGTGAAGTTGCGGGCGTTCTGCGCCTTGGGCAGGATGCGGACCAGACCGCGATAGGTGTTCTGGGCGCGACCAGCCGAGATACCCTTGGAGATGATGGTCGACCTTGTGTTCTTCCCGATATGGATCATCTTCGTGCCGGTATCGGCCTGCTGCATATTGTTGGTGATGGCGACCGAATAGAACTCGCCCACCGAATTGTCGCCCTGCAGGATACAGCTCGGGTACTTCCAGGTGATGGCCGAACCGGTTTCCACCTGGGTCCAGCTGACCTTGGAATTGCGGCCACGACAGGCGGCGCGCTTGGTCACGAAATTATAGATGCCGCCCTTGCCATTCTCATCGCCGGGATACCAGTTCTGGACCGTGCTGTACTTGATGGCGGCGTCATCCAGCGCCACCAGTTCCACCACGGCGGCATGCAACTGGTTCTCGTCACGCTGCGGGGCGGTGCAGCCCTCCAGATAACTGACGTAGGAGCCTTCGTCGGCGATGATCAGGGTGCGCTCAAACTGGCCCGTATTCTTGGCATTGATGCGGAAATAGGTGGACAGTTCCATGGGGCAGCGCACGCCCTTGGGGATATAGACGAAGCTGCCATCGGTGAAGACGGCACAGTTCAGGGTCGCGAAGTAATTGTCGGAATAGGGGACGACGGTGCCCAGATACTGGCGCACCAGATCGGGATGGGTCTTCACCGCCTCGCTGATGGAACAGAAGACGATGCCCTTTTCCTCCAGCTTCTTCTTGAAGGTGGTGGCCACCGACACAGAGTCGAACACAGCATCAACCGCGATGGACGGGCTATCGCCCGCCCCTTCGACACCGGCCAGGATCGCCTGTTCCTTCAGGGGAATGCCCAGCTTCTCATAGGTCTTCAGCAGCTCGGGATCGACCTCGTCCAGCGATTTCGGGCCCGCCGTCGTCTTGGGCGCCGAGTAGTAGTAGCTGTCCTGATAATCGATGGGCGGATAGTGCAGCTTGGCCCAATCCGGCTCTTCCATGGTCAGCCAGTGGCGATAGGCCTTGAGGCGCCATTCCAGCAGCCATTCCGGCTCGCCCTTCTTGGCGGAGATGAAGCGGACGATGTCTTCGGACAGGCCCTTGGGCGCGGTTTCCGACTCGATATCGGTGAAGAAGCCGTACTTGTACTTCCCCTCCGCCAGGCTCTTGACCTGCTCGATCGTCTGTTCAGTGGCGGCCATATCCGTCGCTCCCCTTCAAACCTCTCTACCCACGCCCGTTCGACCGGCCAGCACGGCGCGGGGCGCCGGCTCACGCTCGAAATCGAACAAAGCGGGGGTGGCCATATCGGCCAACGTCACATCCTCCAGCGCGCGGCGCACGGCGCTGTTCACCTCTTCCCAATGGTTCTTGCGCGAGCACAGGCTTTGCACCCCGCAGCCGCCGGAACCACCATCGACGCAATCGGTCAGCGCAATCGGCCCCTCAATCGCCTCGATGATCTCCACTACATTGATCCGGTCGGGTGTGCGCGACAGGCTGTAGCCGCCCAACGCGCCCCGGTGCGATTGCAGAAGGTCGCTCCGCGTCAGCAGCTTCAACAGCTTCTGTACGGTCGGCATGGGCAGGCCCGTGCGGTCGGCCAAAGAATTGGCCGTGTGCAGCGCGCTGTCGGCATGCGCCAGGGTGGTCAGAACCACCACAGCGTAATCCGTCATCCGGCTGAGCCGCAGCATGGCGTTGCGAACCTTTCTCAATACAGGACCAATCTAGTCCCGATTAAGTGAGCCGGTCCGGGGCGGGTGTCAAGCATCCGTCCCCCACCATGCAACACAGGTGTCATGCATCACTTACAGCCAGCCATGCGGTGAGCGGGATTTTTCGCCCCCGCAACATGCCCCATTGGACGTTGTCACCCAAGGCTGACGGGCGCACCATTCTTCTCATGACGGGGGCACTTGGGACCAATCCCCGCCAAAACCGACCGACCCGGGCGACGGGCGGCCGGACACTCGGTCGGATTTATCGCGGCGAAGCCCCCGCCCCAGCGCGGTACGATATGGCTTGTGCCCATCCGGCTGAAGCCGAGAGGCTATCGAGAAATGGCGG
>CALRNG020000406.1:0-4108 GCA_943369495.1 Rhizobium sp. Q54 | reverse complement strand
CCAGTTCGGTTTCGATCTCAAACCCGCCGGCCAGGACCGGGAAGCTTTTCACGAAGCGGCGGGAGAAGACGCGGTAACCCGACAGAAGATCGTCAGTGCGCTTGCCGAACACAATGGTGACCAGGGTGGTCAGCATGACATTGCCCAGCCGGTGACCGGCGCGGTAATTCTCCCAGTCGGTGACGCGCGCACCGTTCACCATGTCCAGCTTCTCATCCAGAAGCTTGGCCACAAGCTTGCCCGCACTGGGCGCGTGATAGGTGTCGTCGCCATCCACCATCACATAGACATCGGCCTCAATGTCCGCGAACATGCGGCGCACGACATTGCCCTTGCCCTGCAGCGGCTCCTGCCGGACCACGGCCCCAGCAGCCCTGGCGAGCTCCGAGGTGCGGTCCTTGGAGTTGTTGTCATAGACATAGATGGTGGCGGTCGGCAGGGCGGCCTTGAAGTCGCGTATCACGGCTTCGATGGACGCTTCCTCGTTATAGCAGGGCACCAGAACGGCGATGCTCGGGGCACCCTGGGTCAGGCTGTCAGACATGGGATATTCGGGTCCGATTGGACAGGGGTTGGATGACGACACAGATAACACGGATATTCAGGGAAAGCTGCGGCGGAAACGCGGCGCTTTCATGTCCGTGGGAAATCCCCCGGCATCACAGCAGCTTGACCAGCGCCGCCGTCGCCGCGACCTGACCGATCAGGATCGGCAGAAGCCATTTGAACAGGTCTGCTTTGAGATTTTGGATCTCGGTTCGGAACTCGGATTTGACCTCAGTCAGTTCCGACCGCAAGAACCCCTTCGTCACCAACTCGTCACGATCAGTCTCCCGCGCGTCGCGAAGGACGTCGGTCACCACTTCGGCCTGTGTGTCAGTGAATCCGGCCTCTTTCAGCCGTTTCACCATGCGGTGCGTATCCATGACCATCTGCATAGAATGCCATCCAATTAGCATTCTGGCAATCTATCACAACCGCCCGCAACAGCTAGTGCAGGATCACTTATCGGTTGGCGCAACCGGTACCTTCTGCAACCGACGCAGCATCATCGCCTCATCCAGGTTGGATTTCACCAGCCCGCAATCGCTCAACCCGGCGGCCAGCCCGTAATGGGGAAGGATACGGTCCGCCGTCCATACTCCCCCATGCGCGACGCCCCCCTCAGACCGACTGAATGGCGATGCGATTACCCTCGCTGTCGGCGATCTCTGCGACATAGATATTTTCACCCGCCAGGGTCTTCGGGAAGAGAACCTCGCTGCCCAACGCGACTGCCTTGGCCAGCACGTCGTCCATATCGCTGACACCGATATAGATGATCGCGCCATCACGAGTAGGAACATAGACATCGCCCTGGGCCAGCGCACCGCTGGCACCGTTTTGATCGGCCGCAAACGGGAAGAAGGCCATCTTGTTGCCGTGGATGGTGACGACCTCCCCGAAATTCACGCCAAAAACGGCGTGATAAAAGCCCATCGCCCGTTCGATATCCAGAACGGGTATTTCGACATGGACGATCAGGTTCATAGGCTCCTCCTTCTCGACATGCCGTCCCATGCGGCATTGATCAACGGCAACCGACTGTCACGGTGCCGTCTCTGCTGCTGCTTTTTCGGCCAGCTTCCGCAACCGGCACAGCATCATCGGTTCATCCAGGTTGGACTTCACCAGCCCGCAATCGCTCATATCGGCGGCTAGCCGGTAATGGGGCAGGATATGGTCCGCCGTCCAGATTTCCCAATGCGCGACCAGCCAGAAAATATCCCCCTGATGCGCATCGATGCGGCCATGCATGGCGCGGTTCAGCAGGATGTCACCATGGTCGGGATGGATGAAATAGCTGTGGATGCGCAGGAACGGCACGTTCTTCGGGAAGCCATAGGCCAGGAAGCTGGTGGGCGCGTACCCGGTCTGGATGATGATGGTGTTGTCCGGGTTGGGCAGATCGGGGATCGATACTTCCACAAACTTGTCCGCGAACGGCACCCGCGCCCAGGTGCCGGGACGGGCCGCGACGGTGACCAGCGCCAGCAGGGCCAGCATCAGCCCTGCCTTGGCCCGGCGCGGCAGCGGCCACAGCGCGATGGCAGCCACCGCCACCAGCGACGCCATCATTTCCAGCGGGATCAGGTAGCGATAGATGGCAAACAGCTTCAACCAGACCAGATAGGTCAAGGCGCCAGCCACCAGCAGGTAAAGGGCGGGCCGGAACGGCACCACCGCTTCCCGCTTCCCCATGAACCGCCCGGCCAGCGCCAGGAACGGGGTCAGCATCAGGACGACCACCATCACCGGCACACGCAGGTCGGTGAAGAGGATCTCCCCTACCTTTTTGGGGTCCATCAGCCACGTATAGGGGAAGATCAGGTTGTTCCAAAGGCCGTGCGGCAGGAACTTGTCATCCCGGTACGCCTCCGGCACGCCCCAGGGCGATTTGAAGAAATCGTTGAAATAGGGGAAGAGCGGGTTCTGGTAGGTGGTCCAGAGGTGCCACATCCAATGGCCGGAAAAGAGAGCCATGCCGGCAATGACGCCGATGCCAAAGAAGAACGACAGGAACATGCGCCGCCAGAAGCTGCCCGCGACGGCCAGGAAGGCAAAGCACAGGCCCACGGCATAGGGCAAAGTCGGCTGCTTCAGGCCGACCGCCGACCCCACCAGCAGGCCTGCGATGAACACGATGGGGAACGCCACCTTGGGCGCACCACCCCAAACATCATCGGCCCGCGCCATGACCAGCCAGGTACTGCCCAGCACGAACAGGCTGATGACATTGTCATAGAAGGTGGTGCCCAGCAGGCCCATCTGCCCGGCGCCCGCAAAGCAGACCAAGGCCAGCGCCACCGACGCCAGGGCCCGCGCGCGGGCCGCCAGCACCGGCAGCAGCAGCCAGGCCATACCCGTCAGCGGCACTAGGTTCATCCCCTGCACCCAGGACAGGATGAAGGACACGCCCCGCGCCGGCAGGACCTGCGCCAGCCAATAGACCGGCAGGTCCAGCGTGGGGTTATAAAAACTCGCCACCTGCGCCGGGGCCACATCCTGCACCAGCTCGCGGCCACCCAGGAAGGCCATGGCATTGTACCAATGGTAATTGCGCAGGTCCCAGTTCCCATCCTGGCCCAGGCTCAGCGAATAGAACGCCACCAACAGGGGCAGCAGGATCAGCAGCGCCACAAGGATGGTGCGCGGCTGTGACAGGCGATGGCTGGAGGACATGGAGGGTCCGGGATGATGGTTAAGCTGTCCCGGTGATAAGCCGGCATCCGGGCGCAATCAAGGCGGACGCGATGCCCGCCTTTGCTGAACGCTTTCTGAACAGCGCTTTCAGGGGGCGTTCAGGTTCGCCCCCCTATGGTCGCGTCTGACGCCGGCCAACGCATGGCCGGTTGCTTGGCAGACAATGACAGGAGTTTTCAAGATGGCCCGTACCGTTACCGCCACCAGCCCGTTTGAAGGCGGTTACCGCTTCACCCTGACCGACGGCACCATCACCGCCGTGGCCGAGATGGAGAAAGGCCGCTGGCAGAATGAGAGGATCGACCGGAATGAAAGCTGGTCGGTCACGGCCAATGGCGTGGTGAAGACCGAAACCGACCGCGATGGCACGGAAGTGAAGGTCTTTACCGATGCCAATGGCGACGGCGTCTATTTCGAGGCTTACAGCCTGAACCGCCCCGTTACCGGCACTCTGGACGATGCCTACCGTTTCACCTTTGATACCGCCGGCACCGTGACCAGCCTGCAGGAATGGGACGATGGGAGATGGGAGGCCGAACGCCCCGACCGCAACGAGACCTGGCAGCTCCGCGACGGTCTGGTCGTGAAGACGGAGGTGGAAAAGGGCCGCACCGAGTGGACTGTCTATGCCGACAGCAACAAGGACGGCACCTGGACCGCACTGGCCGACGGTCACGGCACGCTGGACCTGGTGGGCGTCACGGCGCTGCTGTCCGGGCTGACGGCTGAAGGCTTGGTGTACTGAGGTTGTTACCCCGGTGATGGCCACCGTCGCCGGGGTTCCCCCATTTGACATCAAACGCTACCATCCCCTTCCCCGATCTGGAGCCACCCCCCGCCCATGCGCCTGCTGCTGCCCCTCTGC
>CALRNG020000405.1:0-4111 GCA_943369495.1 Rhizobium sp. Q54 | reverse complement strand
GATATGCGCGATCGCGATATCTGCCCATATCGGCACCCTTGGCGATTCCGGTAAACGGGTCCAGGTCGGGCACCGGCATCACCAGCACCCCTTCCTGCCTGCTTATCTTTTCGGCATCGGCATGATACCCCTGGTCACAAAACTGCAATCCAGAGGGTTCCATGCCGTCCTTTGCCATCGTTAAAACGACGCTCGCCGTCCTCCTGCTGTCCGCCACTTGCCCGTCGGCCCAGGCGGGCACCACCTATATCCAGGCCGACCGCATGGTCGATGTCGTATCGGCCAAGGTGGTGGAAAAGCCGGCCCTGGTCATCACTGATGGCCGCATCGTGGCGGTGGGCACCCAGGGTTCGCTGGCGGTGCCGGACGGCGCGGAACGGCTTGACCTGACGGGAATGACCATTCTGCCTGGCCTGATCGACATGCATGTGCATCTGACGGGCCGGCATGACATGCATGGCTATGAAGGGCTGGCGGAATCGACGGGGGATGAGACCATTAACGGGGTCATCCATGCCGAAAAGACCCTGATGGCCGGCTTTACCTCGGCCCGCAATCTGGGGGCAGCTGGTTACTCCGATGTCGCCCTGCGCCGCGCCCTGGCGGCCAACCGCCTGAACGGCCCGCGTCTTTATGTCTCCGGCCCCTCCATCGGCGCCACGGGCGGGCATTGCGACAATAACCTGCTGCCGCCCGAATATGACGCGCACAGCCAGGGTGCAGCCGACGGCCCCTGGGGCGTGGTCAGGAAGGTGCGCGAGGTGAAGAAATATGGCGCCGACCTGATCAAGATCTGCGCCACGGGCGGTGTCCTGTCCAAGGGCACGCAGGTCGGCGCCCAGCAGTTGGCGCAGGAAGAGATGGATGCCATCGTGGCGGAGGCCAAGCGTCTGGGCCTCAAGGTTGCCGCCCATGCCCATGGCACCGCCGGCATCAAGGCCGCCATCCGGGCCGGCGTGGACACGGTCGAACATGCCAGCTTCCTGGATGATGAAGGCATCAAGCTGGCCAAGGAGCGCGGCACCTACCTGTCCATGGATATCTACAACACCGAATACATCCTGTCGGCGGGGGAGGCGGCGGGCTTCCTGCCGGAAAGCCTGGCCAAGGAACGGGTGGTCGGCAAGACCCAGCGGGAGAGCTTTACCCGCGCCGTGAAGGCCGGGGTGAAGATGGTTTTCGGCTCTGACGCCGGCGTCTATCCGCATGGCGACAATGGCAAGCAATTCGCCCGCATGGTGCAGTTCGGGATGACGCCGATGCAGGCGATCCAGGCCGCCACCGTTAATGCCGCCGATGCGCTGGGCGCCTCATCCGATGTCGGCGCCCTGACCGTGGGGCGCTATGGCGACCTGATCGCCGTGAAGGGCGACCCGCTGGCCGATATCTCGGTCCTGGAAAGGGTCGATATCGTGGTCAAGGGCGGGGATGTGGTGAAGGGAAAGCCCTGACGTTACCGCGCCGCCATCGCAGCGGCCCGATGTCCGGACTGCACCGCGCCTTCAATGGTGGCGGGCAGGCCGGTGTCGGTCCAGTCGCCGGCCAGAAACAGGTTCGCCGCCAGCTGCGACGCCGGGCGTCGTCGTTCCTGCTCCGGCGTGGCGGCAAAGGTAGCGCGCTTTTCCTTCACGATCCGGCCCGGTGCCGGGCGGTCAGGATCAAGGCCGGTCGCCGCCGCCACATCCCGCCAGATCAGGGCCAGCAGGTCCTCCGCGTCGCGGTCGATCAAGGCATCCGCCGCGCTGACCGTCACCGACAGAATATCATCGCGCGCGAACAGCCATTCCGCCACCCCGCCGACCAGCCCCAGCAGGGGCAGGCCACCGGGCAGGCGGACAGGCGTCTCCAGCCGGTAATGGGCATTCAGAATGGCGTGGAACCGGTTGGGCACCGTCAGGTTGGGCAACAGGCGCGATAGTGCATCCGGGGGCAAGGCCAGGACCACGCTGTCACCGGCCCCCAGGTCGATCCGTTCCGACCCGAAATCCAGCGCCGTCGCCAGACCATCCGCGCCCCGCTCCATGGCTTTCAGCCGCGCGCCGAACCGAACGCTGGCGCCGTGCCGGGCCAGATAGGCCACTGCCGGATCGACAAGGGCGCCGGATAATCCGCCCGCCCCCGCAATCCAGGGACGGCAGGCATCGGCACCTAACAGCAGGGTGCGGCGGAACACCGACCAGAGCAGGCGGGCTGAACCCTGTTCGTAGGGTGTGTTCAGGATGCTGACCGCCAGCGGCTTCCACAGCCTCTCTGTGAGCCGATCCGCCATCGCCAGCAGGTCCGCCACGCTTGCATCCGGGCCGGCAAAGGCCAGCTTGAAGACCGACAGATAGTCCAACAGCCCGCTGTCGGGCACGCGCCGCGCGGGATCGGCCAACCACAGGGGCAGGGGACCCTTGCCCGGACGCAGGCACCAGGACCGGCCATCGCGTAGATCCAGAAAGGGCAGGGCCACCGGATCGACGGTCAGCAGGCCCGACCGCCCGCCGATCCGGTCCAGATAGGCGAAACAGTCGGGATTGGCGCCCAGGATCAGGTGGTTGCCATTATCGATGGTGCGGTCCAGCAGACCGTCGTGCCAGGACCGGCAGCGCCCGCCCGCATGCTCTGTGGCCTCATAAAGGGCAACCGAACGGCCCGCCGCCGCCAGGGCGGTGGCACAGGCCAAGCCCGACAGGCCCGCCCCGACCACATGGATACTGCCCGTCACAGGCGGGGCGCGCGACCCAGGGCGCAGGACAGCGCCACACTGACCTTCTCCCACCGACCCAGGCGCGGACGGCGGGACAGGGCTTCCGGTGACCAGCCGCGCTGACGCAGGCGCACCAGGATGCGGTGATACAGCACCATCATGGCAGCCGCCGGCCACAGCTTGCCGTGCGGCTGTTTCAACAGGCTGTTGGCCTGATGGAACGCAGCCTCCGCCCGGGCGGCCAGGGCCTCGCAGGCCTGGGGCAGTCCCGGATCGGTCAACAGGGCGACGGGATCGGACTGCACCGCATAGATATCGACGCCCGCATCCTCCAGCATTTCCTCCGGCAGGTAACAGCGGCCATCGCGCGCGTCTTCGTCGATATCCCGCAGGATGTTGGTCAGCTGCAACGCCTCCCCCAATGCCAGGGCGAAGGCATCGGCACTGGCATCACCCTTGCCGAACACCCGCACCGACAGCAGGCCCACGGCGCCGGCCACCCGCCGGCAATATTGCGCCAGCATGCCAAGGGAGGGGGCGCGGACCGGCCCATCCACATCCATCAGCATGCCATCAATCACGGCCTGAAATTCCGCCTGGGGCAGGTTGTAGCGGCGTACCGCGGCAGCCAGATCGCGCAGCCGGCCATGGTGGCGCCCGGCACCCGGCATGCCATACATGGCATCGATGCGCCGTTGCCAGTCGGTCAGCGCGCCGCGCTTGACCTCGATATTCTCCTTGCCGTCGGCAATGTCGTCCACGGCCCGGCAGAAGCCATAGATGGCGAACATGGCCCGGCGCTTGCGCTGCCCCAGCAGGCGCAGCGGCCAGTAGAAGGTGGAGGTGCCGCAGCTGCCGGCCTTGGCCAGCCCGCTTTCCGGCGACAGGCGCGGCGGGCGGCGCGACATGCCGCGCAAGACACCCAGCAATACCGCGCCGATACGACTGAATGCCGACAGCTGCACCTTGCCGGCCAAGGGGTCGCGGCGACGCAATTGCTTCGACAGGGCGACCGCCATCTCAATGATGACCGCCGATTCCATGCGCAGGCCGGGATTGGCGATCAGGCGGGGCAGGGCGCTGGCCCGGCGCAGCAGCGAATCGACATTGTCCAGCGTACGGTCGATGACGGCGCGCACCGGCGGTGTGGCCTCCGTCTCCACCAGATGTTCGACCGATCCGCCCGCTTCCTTGAACCATTCCATGGGCAGGTAGCAGCGGCCCAGTTCCACCCAGTCATGCCGGCAATCCTGGATATGGTTCAGGATCTGCAACGCGGTACATAGCGCATCCGAGGCCGGGGCGGCATTGATCCCCTCCCCATGCAGTTCCAGGAGGAACCGGCCCACGGGATTGGCGGAATAGCGGCAATAGAGGACAAGGTCCTGCCAGGTCTTGCAATGGCTGCCCGTCGCGTCG
>CALRNG020000404.1:0-4126 GCA_943369495.1 Rhizobium sp. Q54 | reverse complement strand
CTGGGCTTTGACGGGGTGTCGAACAACAGCCCGGACCTGCATGCCGCCATGGTCCTGTCCACCCTGCTGGGCGGGGGCATGTCATCGCGCCTGTTCCAGGAAGTGCGGGAAAAGCGCGGGCTGGTCTATTCGGTTCACAGCTTCAACTGGTCCATGGCCGATAGCGGCGTGTTTGGCATCTATGCCGGCTCCGGTCCGGAACGGACCGCCGAACTGATCCCCGTGATCTGTGAGGAGGTGCGCAAGCTGGCCGGCACCCTGACCAGTGACGAGCTGGTGCGCGCCAAGGCGCAGCTGAAGGCCAGTCAGCTGATGGGGCTGGAAAGCACCACCAACCGCGCCGAACAGCTGGGCTCGCAGCTGCTGACCTATGGCCGCGTCATCCCGCCCGCCGAAACGGTGGCCAAGCTGGATGCCGTCGATCTGGCCGCTGTCGCCGCCTGTGCTGAACGCATGTTTGGCAGCCGGCCGACCCTGACGGCGCTGGGCCCGCTGGACGGTCTGGAAAGCCTGGACAGCGTGACAAGCCGTCTGGCAGCCTGACGCGATCACGCATAAACTGCGTACAAAGCAAGAAACCGCGAACCGGGGGGGACAGGAACAGGATGATCCGTTTGATCCCTGACGGTCTGTTAAGCCCCCCGCCTTTGCGTGTCGACGGCCCCCATGTCTTCATCCGCCCGGCCCAGCCGCGCGATTGGAAACAATGGGCCGACATCCGAGAGGCCAGCCGCGAGTTCCTGGTCCCCTGGGAACCGACCTGGCCGCCCGACGCCCTGACCCAGACGGCGTTCAACCGCCGTCTGCGCCGTCAGGCCGCCGAATGGCGGGATGATGAGACCTATACGTTCCTCACCTTCGAGCAGCGCAGCGAACAGGTGGTGGGCGGCATCGGCCTCACCAATGTCCGGCGCGGCGTGGCGCAGATGGGGTCGATGGGCTACTGGGTGGGCCGCCCCTTTGCCCGGCGCGGCTATACGTCGGAGGCGGCACGCCTGATGCTGTCCTTCGCCTTCGGTCAGCTGGGCCTGCACCGGGTGGAGGCGGCGTGCCTGCCCTCCAATCAGGCCAGCAGCGGCGTGCTGGAAAAGGTCGGCTTCACCAAGGAAGGCTATGCGCGGGCCTATCTGCGCATCAATGACAAATGGGCCGACCATATCCTCTACGCCATTCTGCGCGACGATTGGGCGGCGGGATTGCACGAGCGGGGATAGGCTTTACGCCGCCACCGCCGCATCCGACCGGTAGCCCGCGCGCAGCAGTTCCGCCAGACGCTGGCGCAGCTCGGCATTCTCGCGCTCCAGCTGTTCCAGGCGGCGCACCATGGCGGGCTTCTCTCCCGCCTGATCCTGACGCCAGCGGTAATAGGTGACGCGGGTGACGCCCAGTTCGCGGGCGATATCCACGATCTTGTACCCTTCATTCAGCAGCGCATCGGCCAAGGCCAGCTTCTGCTCCACCTCTTGGGCGGTGTAACGACGCTTCAACATGCCCCTGCTCCCTGATGGGTGGTTTGTGGAATTACGCGGCGGCATCCCGCCATTGCCCGGCGACCCAGGTGCCGGTGACGCTCAAACCCTGGTCCAGCAGCACGAGATCGGCCTGCCATCCCGCCTGGATGCGGCCCAGGCGATGGTCCAGATGCAGGAAGCGCGCGGGATAGAGCGAGGCCATGCGCAGCGCCTCCTCCACATCCACACCCATCAGGGTGATGGCATTGCGTACCGCCTGCGCCATGTCGATATCGGCCCCGGCCAGGGTGCCGTCATCGGTAACCAGCCGCCCGTCGCGGCGATGGATGGTCTGGCCATAAAGCTGGAAACGAGTCGCATCGGTGCCCGTCGGCGGCATGGCGTCAGTGACCAGCATCAAGCCGCCCGCCCCCTTGGCCGCCAGCGCCAGACGCAGCATGGCCGGATGCACATGCACCCCATCAGCAATGATACCGCAGACGGTATCGCGCGCCGACAGGGCGGCCCCGGCAATGCCCGGTTCTCGGTTGGCCAGCGGCGGCATGGCGTTGAACAGGTGGGTGAAGCCGGTCAGGCCGGCATCCACCGCCGCCATGGTCTGGGCATAGGTGGCCGCCGAATGAGCCCCCGCCACGATCACCCCCGCCGCCACCAGCCGCGCAATCTCCGCCGGTGCCACCCGGTCGGGGGCGAGTGACAGCAGCACACGGGCATCATGCGCGCCAAACCGGTCCGGCAACCCTTCCAGGAAATCCAGGTCTCCTTCATTGGCCGGGCGCACATGATCCAGCTTATGAACCCCGCGCCGTTCCGGCGTCAGGAACGGGCCTTCCAGATGCACGCCGATGACGCCAGACCCGATGACGCCGCTGGCCGATGCCGCCGCCAGGGCCGCCGCCTGCATCCCCTCCACCCGATCAGTGATGAAGGTGGGCAGCAGTGCGGTGGTGCCAAACCGGCGATGGGCGCGCGCGATGGCCAGGGCCGCCTCGCGGGTCGGCGTGTCGTTGAACAGCACCCCGCCGCCGCCATTGACCTGGGTATCGATGAAACCGGGGGCCAGCAGCATGTCGGGCGACAGGCGCCGGACCGCCGCCCCGGCGGGTGCCGTGGAGCCGGGCGGCAGGAGCGCGGCCACCCGTTCCCCCTGAATCAGGATATCGGCCTCAAGTGTGCGGGTGCCAGTAAAGACCCGCGCGCCAGTCAGAAGGGTGCCCATCATCATACCGTCTCCGTCACCTTGCGCAGATTGGCGGGCACGTCGGGGTTCAGGCCCCGGCGTTGAGACACGGTATGGATGGCCATGTAGAAGCTCTGCACCGCCGCCAGTGGCGCCAGTTCCGGGGCCAGTGCCGGCACCGACGGCAGCGGGATCACGCCCTTCACGCTGTCATCGCTGCTGAACACCGGCGCGCCCAGCTCGACGCAGCGGGCAATGGCCGCCCGCGTCGCCTCCGCCGTCGCGTCATTCTGGTTGATGGCCAGGACGGGGAAGTCGGGACCGACCAGGGCCAGCGGCCCGTGGATCACCTCCGCCGCGCTGAACGCTTCAGCATGCAAGCGGCAGGTTTCCTTGCATTTCAACGCCATTTCCATGATGGCGCCCGTGCCCACGCCGCGCCCGATCACATAAAGGCCCGTCTTTTCCGTCAGGTTCAGCAGGGCCGGGGTCCAGTCGAGATCCGCCGCCGCAGCCAGGGCAGCCGGGGCTTGGGACGCGGTGCGGCGCAGACTGTCATCATCCTTCCATTCCGCCACCATGGACAGGAAGGCGGCGCACGCCGTCAGATAGGATTTGGTGGCGGCCACACTGATCTCCGGCCCCGCGCAAAGCGGGATGAACAGGTCGGCAGCCTCCGCCAGGGGTGACGTCTCATCATTCACGAAGGCCACGACATAGGCCCCGCCCTTCCGGGCGGCGGCTGCTAGGCGCAGCAGGTCGGGGCTGCGCCCGCTCTGCGATACGGCCACGAACAGGGCGCCTTCGACCTTCAGATCGGTATTGTACAGCGACACGACCGACGGGCCGACCGAGGCCACCGGCAGGCCCAGATGGGTTTCGATCAGGTACTTGCCATAGGTGGCGGCATGGTCGGAACTGCCGCGCGCGCAGGTGACGACCAGCGACGGGTTCAGGTCGCGCAGCTTGGCGCCCAATGCCTTGAAGCTGGGGCCGCAGCGGTCAATCTGGCGCTGCACGGCGGTCGCACTTTCCGCCGCTTCCACGGCCATCTTGGTGCTGGTGCTGTCGGGCTTGCTCATGGATCGGATCTCAAAACATCACGGGTTGGGCGGAGCGGTCAGATTCAGCTCCACGATGAAATCGTAGGCATCGCCCCGGTACTGGCTGCGCACGAATTCAAGCGGGCGGCCATTTTCCAGGAAGCTGCGGCGTTCGATGAACAGGGCCGGCGTACCCTCCGGCACATGCAGGATGCCGGCCTGATCGGTATTCAACAGACCAGCGGACAGGCGCTGCAGCGCGCGGTAGGGCGGATATCCCAACCCGCGCAGCACATCGTACAGGGATCCCGTGACCTGCATCGGATCGGGCAGGATGCGCGCCGGCACCACCGACAGTTCGATGGCCATCGGCGCCTCATCGGCCAGACGCAGGCGCCACAGCCGGCTGACCTTCTCCCCCAGCGCCAGAC
>CALRNG020000403.1:0-4133 GCA_943369495.1 Rhizobium sp. Q54 | reverse complement strand
CAGATCGGCAATTCTGCCCTGTCTATCGGCGCCATCGCCGGCATCGATATCCGCATATCGGAAGAACAGCCCCTCTGGTCACGCCACCGTGCCCTGCCCCCACCGGCCACCGGCAATGGTGTCATCGGTCGGCTGGTCTTTGGTGATCTGGCACGCGGCACCCGCCTGCTGTATCGCCCCTTGCCTGATGGACGGGAGAAGCCGCCCATCGGCATTCTGCGCATCGATCTGGATATGGCGCGCGTATCGGCGGATTACATCGCCTTTGTCGGCTCCTCCTTGCTGGGCGGACTGGTCCGTAACATCCTGCTGGGCCTGATGCTGACCTGGGTGTTCCACCGGTTCCTGACCCGCCCGCTGGTGGAGCTTGAACAGGCAGTGGCGGGCATCGACCCCGACAATCCCCGCGATACCCGCGTGAAGGTGCCGGCTGGCCACGAAACGGATGAGCTGGGCCGCCTGACTCAACGGATCAATGAGACGCTGGACAAGCTGGATGAAAGCCAGGGGCAGTTGCGGCAACTGGCGACGCGCGATCCGCTGACCGAACTGCCCAACCGCGCCCTGCTGCTGGAACGGCTGGAACATGCGCTGGCACGGGCCAAGCGCACCAAGCGCGGCGTGGCCGTGCTGTTCCTGGACCTGGACCGGTTCAAGCATGTGAATGACAGTCTGGGCCATGACATGGGCGACCGGATGCTGCAGGGCATCGCGCGCCGCCTGGACGATACGCTGCGCCATTCCGATACGGTGGGCCGCCTGGGTGGGGATGAGTTCCTGGTCCTGGTGGAGGATGTGAAGGAACCGAAGGAGGCGATCCAGGTCGCCGACCGCATCCTGGCCACGCTGGCCCGACCGCTGGACCTGGACGGTCATCTGCTGCATCCCAGCGCCTCCATCGGCATCTCGCTCTGGCCCAGCGACGGGCAGGATGCGCGCCAGATCCTGCGCTGCGCCGATGTCGCCATGTATGCGGCCAAGGCGGCGGGCACCGGCTGTTGGCGTATGTTCAGCGCCGAGATGTCCGAACAGGCCATGGCACGGCTGCGCACCGAGGCGCGGCTGCGCGCAGCCGAACTGCGCGGCGAATTCGAGCTGTTCTACCAGCCCAAGGTGGACCCGCGCAGCCTGACCCTGCGCGGGGCGGAGGCGCTGCTGCGCTGGAAGACGGAGGATGGCTATATCGCGCCTGCCGACTTCATCCCCGTGGCGGAGGAGACGGGCCTGATTGGCCCTATCGGTGACTGGGTGCTGAGCGATGCCTGCCGGCAGGCGGCGGCGTGGCGCCGGCTGTATGGCGACCTGCCGGTGGCCATCAATGTCAGCCCGCGACAGCTGGCGGATGTCGATTTCCCTACCCGTGTGCGCGCGGCCCTGGCGACGTCCGGCCTGCCGGCGCAGCTGTTGACGCTGGAGATCACGGAAACGGTGGCCATGACACAGGCGGCGGGCGATTTCGCCATGCTGCGGGTGTTGCGGGATATCGGTGTCGGCATGGCCATTGATGATTTCGGGACCGGTTATTCCTCCCTGTCCCACCTGCGTCGCATCCCGCTGACCGTGCTGAAAATCGACCGCGGCTTCATGCATACCGTGCCGCATGATGTGGCGATCCCCGCCACCATCCTGGAACTGGGCCAGCGCCTGGGGCTGGAGATCGTGGCCGAAGGGGTGGAGACGGAGGCGCAGCGCGACTGGCTCTGCGCCCTTGACTGTCAGACGATCCAGGGCTTCCTGATCTCCCGCCCCCTTCCGGCGGCGGAGTTCGAGGAGAGGTTCCTGGGTGAGGGCGTACGGGCGGTGGGGTGACTAAATCCCCGCCGCACCCCGTAACCGACGCATGAAACGGGCGGGCGACGGGATATGGGCCAGCAGCCCCGCCGCCTTGTCGGCGCGGCCCGTGATCTGCCCGATCATCTTGCCCACGCTCATGACATTGGCGATGCGCCGGTCCAGGAAGGCCCAGCTGTCGGCCAGGCCTTCCGACCGGTCATCCAGCCAATAGAGCGTGGTCGTGGTCACCACGCCGGCAAGCAGCAGGCGCTTTGTATAGAAGTTATAATCGACGGACGTATCACCAACGGCCCGCCAGGCGGCATCGACGGTGGCATAGACCAGTTGCGGCCCCCGCGTCGCATTCTGCGGCAGGGACAGCAGGCTGCTGGCGCGGCGTACCGCCTCGCGATAGGGGTTCAGGATTTCCAGACGCTTGCGCACGGCCAGCGTCACCCGCTCCCGCACCTTCAGCGTGGCCAGGTCTGTTCCGGCTAGGGCGTTACCCATCTGCCGGTCGGCCCAGTCGCTGAACCAGCACACGGCCTCCACCGGTCCGCCGGGAAACGCAGCCTCTGCCTCTTGCGCATGCAGACCGGCGGCCTCCGCGCCGCGCCGCAGGGTGGCGTCGGCCCAGCCATCGAATGCTACGTCGGGCAGCATGGCCACCAGGATCGCATCCTTGCGCGCGGCCAGGGTGGCCTGGGCGCGGGTATAGGCATCCTGCGGCGGTGTCGTGGCGTCGGTCATGACCTGATCTCCCTTGCGGCGTGTCAGCGTGCGTTAATTTCGTTTTCCTCAAGCGCCGGCGCTGCATCCGCAGCTTGGCTTAACGCGGCACGCGCCGCGCGGCGGCAGTCGCCGCCGCAACAACGGTCATGAATTATGACCGTTGTTGTAACACGTCGGGCCCGAAAAACTTCTGCTCATCCATATAGGTCAGTGTGGTCAGGCTTTCCATGCGGTCCAGATAAAGGACGGCGTCCAGATGATCCAACTCATGCTGGATCACCCGGGCATGGGTGTTCGCGGCCTCGCGTTCCACCAGATTGCCATCCAGATCATAGCCCCGGTAGCGGATGCGGCGATAGCGTGGCACGACGCCGCGCAGGCCAGGGATGGACAGGCACCCTTCCCAACCCAGCGCCGTTTCGTCCGCCAGGGGCACGAATTCCGGGTTGATCAGGACCTGCGGCCCCATGGGCGCGTCGCCCTGATCGCCCGTGGCGCGTTCCGGCGGCACCCGGAAAACGATGATCCGGCGGGAGACATCGATCTGCGGCGCGGCCAGACCGATGCCCGGCGCATCGAACATCGTCTCCACCATATCGGCCGCCAATTGCCGCAAACCCTCATCGAACCCGCCTGCCACTGGTACCGGGATCGGGTCGGCGACACGGCGCAGGACGGGATTGCCCATGCGGACAATGGGAAGCACGGCCATGGAAAAAGCTCCGGAAAAAGGGGCGATTCGGCGATAAAGCTATTGTGAAGCCCGGATGGGGACGATGCAAGGCAAGGAAAAGCGTGCCCCCCGTGGCCGCATGCCCGCCATTCCGCATGAATCTTCACATGGACGCGCTGCGGGTCTTCACAAGCCCCACCGGCATGTGTATAACCCCGCCGACTGGATCGGGCGATGGCGCGACCTTCATGGTCTCGCGTTGCCTTTGTCTTTGTTTTCAACCCTACCCGCAAGTGCTGGCCCAGGCTGGTGTGAGCGCACGATTGGAGTGGATGTCCCGTGCAAGTTCTGGTTCGTGATAACAACGTCGATCAGGCACTGCGCGCGCTGAAGAAGAAGATGCAGCGTGAGGGCATCTTCCGCGAAATGAAGCTGCGCCGCAATTATGAGAAGCCGTCGGAAAAGCGCGCTCGCGAAAAGGCTGAAGCCGTTCGCCGCGCCCGCAAGCTGCTGCGCAAGCGTCTGGAGCGCGAGGGCTACTAATAGCTCTCCCTGTCATCAGACAGATTGCCAGTTGGCCCTTAAGGCCACGGGATTGAATGCCGCCCCTGGGAAGACCCGCGGGCGGCTTTTGGTCTTTATGGGGGTGCGGTATGCTGGGTTGTCCGCCTTGCCCCAAGGGTTCTTCCGATGCCCCGCCGCCCCGCTGATGACCATATCTTCTGGCGTGACCCCGCCCTTCCGCATCTGGAAGCGCGGGAGGTCATGGATGGCCGCACCGTCTGCTATGTGCCGCATTCCCATGCCACCTTCTCCATCGGTGCCATCACGGGCGGGCACAGCGAATATCTGACCGGCACCGACCGGTATGAGGCGTTGGCGGGCACCGTGGTCCTGATGAACCCGGAAATCGTGCATTCCTGTAACCCGATCGACGATCATCCCTGGTCGTACC
>CALRNG020000402.1:0-4134 GCA_943369495.1 Rhizobium sp. Q54 | reverse complement strand
CCCCCAACCCCAGCATCTGCATCATGCCTGCCGGCTGCACCAGCAGATCGGCCAGGGTCACCTCGTCCAGCACCGCCAGGAAGGCCGCCAGCGCCTTGCCCAGCACCTTTTGCAGGCGACAGTTGCTGGTGATGGGGCAGGTGTTCCCTGGCTCGAAACATTCCACCAGCGCCATGTCGTTTTCCAGCTGACGCACCAGGGCGCCAATATTGAGTTCCGCCGGCGGGCGGCCCAGCGCCATGCCGCCATTGCGGCCCCGAACGGTGCGCACATGGCCCAGCCGGCCCAACTCATTGACGATCTTGGTCAGGTGGTTTTCCGAGATGGCGTAGCGGGCGGCAATTTCCGGGATAGTGGACAGGCCTTCGCGCTTCATCCCCAGATAGAGCAGCACACGCAATCCATAGTCGGTGTAGCGGGTCAGCCGCATGTTCCATCCCCCTGATCAGAACGCACTGCATGCCATCCGTTCCTCGCCCAGGGCAAGCCTTAAGCAGGGTGCGGAAAAACCATTTCGCTGCTGCGGTCGGATTATTTCCGGCAATCTCGCGTCAAATCCTCGCAAGATACCACCAGTATCTTGCTTCGAATTTTCCTAATCTTGCCGGAAATCCCCCGCCCTCGCGACGCGAAAGCCTTTTTCCGCACCCTGTTAGCGTGGGGTGAGCTGACATGCCAACGCCTGAAACAAAAGATACATTAAAAATATTGCTTTTCAAGGGTGGCCATATTAAGAGGCTTTTTAGATGCATCTTTAATATCCTGACCCTTTCAAGGAGCGAGAATCCGATGCTTTCCGCCCAGACCATCGCCATCGTGAAATCCACCGCCCCCGTCATGCATCAGCATGGTGAGACCATCACGCGGCACATGTATGCGAAGCTGCTGCGCGACCCGGCCATCCGGGCCATTTTCGACCCCACGCATCAGCGCAATGGCACCCAGGCCAAGGCATTGGCCGGGGCCGTGGCCGCCTATGCCGATAATATCGACAATCTGGCCGCCCTGGGCCCCGCGGTGGAGCGCATTGCGGAGCGGCATGTCAGCCTGCATGTGCAGCCCTATCACTATGACATTGTCGGCACCAATCTGCTGGGGTCGGTCGCCGTGGTGCTGGGTGCCGCCGCCACGCCGGCCATCCTGCATGCCTGGACCGAGGCCTGGGTGGCGCTGCGCGATATTTTCGTGGGCGTGGAACAGGCCAAGTACAAGGACAGCGCCGGTGCGCCCGGCGGCTGGTACGGATGGCGCCGGTTCAAGGTGGCCGACGCCGTCGCGGAAAGCCAGGTGATCCGCAGCCTGTATCTGGAACCCGACGATGGCGGACCCATCCTGTCCTTCCGTCCCGGACAATATCTGACCCTGCGCCTGAACGTGCCGGATCATGGGCCACTGCTGCGCCATTACAGCCTGTCGGGTGCACCCAATGGCCGGTCCTACCGCATCTCGGTCAAGCATGAGACCGCGCCCGAGGCGGGGGTGCCCGACGGCCTGGGGTCCAGCTTCCTGCACCGCGCCCTGTCGGTCGGCGATGTGGTGGAGGTCGCGCCCCCGGCGGGCAGCTTCACGGCACCGGAGGGAACCGGGCCGCTGTTTCTGCTGGCCGGCGGGGTCGGTATCACGCCGATGCTGTCCATTGCGGAGGCGGAACTGGCCGGCGGATCGACGCGTCCGCTGCACCTGTTCCATGCCGTGCGCGACCGCGCCCATCATGCCTTCGGTCCCCGCCTGCGCGATCTGGCTGGAACGCATGCCAACCTGTCGGTCGGCATCTTTTATGAGCAGGGGACGGATGGTGACCAGATCGGCATTGACCACGACGCCGCCGGCCGCATCGACCCCACCGCCATCGCCGCGCTGCCCCAGGCCCGCGACGGGGACTTCATGGTCTGTGGTCCCAAAGGCTTCATGGCCAGCGTGATCAAGGGTTTGCGGGCCTCTGGCGTGCCGGCGGACCGGATTCGCTATGAGTTCTTTGGATCGCATGAAGAAGAACTGCTTGACTGAGGCGAATTCGTCGCAAAAGCACGCGTGCTGAAAAGCACGAAAGCGCAGTTTTCCTTTGCCCACGGCGTCAGCAGATGCCGTGGGCCTTTTTTATTCACCCGCCTGCATTTGAGGCATATTGCCGACGTTAACAGGTTATGACAGCGTCAGGACACGGTAAGTGCGCAACGCCAAAGCTGCGCCCCGATAAGAAGAACGCGTGGGAGGAGTTACAGAATGTTCAGCCATACCAACGGACGCAGTGCGTCCGGCCGCCACCCGCTTGCCTTGTCCGTCCTGCTGTGCGGTGCTGCCGCCATCGCCATGCCCGCCATGGGCCAGCAGGCACCGGCCCCTTCGTCCGGCGCGATGCTGGAGGAGATCATCGTTTCCGCCCGCAAGCGCGACGAAACCCTGAAGGACGTTCCCTTCTCCATCAACGCGATGAGCGCGGATTCGATGAAGGATGCGGGTGCGACCAATATCGAGGACGTGTCGCGCAGCATCGTGGGCCTGTCGATCCAGAATCTGGGTCCGGGCCAAAGCCAGGTGGCCATCCGCGGCATTTCCGCCGGTCAGATCGTGCGCGACCAGCCGGGCGTGAAGGAACAGGTCGGCGTTTATCTGGACGAGTCGGTGGTCTCCCTCTCGCTGTTCACGCCGGACCTGGATCTCTATGACTTGAGCCGCGTGGAAGTGCTGCGCGGGCCGCAGGGCACGCTCTACGGCTCCGGCTCCCTGTCGGGCACCATCCGCTACATCACCAACAAGCCCGAACAGGGCACCCAGGAAGGCACCACCGAACTGTCGGTCGAACAGATTGACGGCGGCGGCACCGGGTATAGCGCAAAGGCCATGATCAATGTGCCGGTCAGTGACACGCTGGCCCTGCGCGCCGTTGGCTATGGCACCCGCTATGCCGGCTTCATCGATGCGGTGCAGCCCAATGGCAGCGTGAAGAAAGACGTCAATGACGGCTTCCGCACGGGCTTCCGCCTCTCGCTGGGCTGGCAGCCGACCGAGAATGTCACCATCACCCCGCGCGTCGTCTATCAGGAGATTGAGGCCGATGGCTTCAACCGCGAGGATGATTTCAACATTCAGGCCAATGAGCTGGTGACCACAGGCAACCGCCTGTTCCAGTTCGACAAGCGTCAGCAGTTCACGCAGTTGGAAGAGAAGTTCAAGGACCAGTTCATGCTGGCCGACCTGACGGTGGAAGCCGATCTCGGCGCCGTCACGGCCACGTCGGTCACGTCGATCACGGATCGTGACCTGCTGGTCTATCGTGACGCCTCGCAGTTGACCGGCTCCATAACGGGTCAGCCGGGCGTGCTGTCGCCGACCGGCCTGTCGCGTCAGGTCTATACGCTGGACACGCCGCTGTCGGACGAGACCGACGTGAAGGTGTTCACGCAGGAAGCGCGCCTCGCCTCCAACGGCGATGGTCCATTCCAGTGGGTGGCCGGTGCCTTCTATTCGAAGATCGACCGCAAGTATGCCCAGACCCTGAATGTCGACGGGTTCGAGGCCATCACCGGTATCGACAGCAACGGGCCGAATGCACAGAACGGTCTGGACGAGTTGTACTGGTCCCGCATCCCGTATGATTTCAAGCAGGTTGCCCTGTTCGGCGAAGGCTCCTATGACCTGACCGAGCAGCTGTCGGCCACGCTGGGCCTGCGTTACTTTGACTTCAAGGAAAAGCGCACCTTGAATTTCGACGGTATCTTCGCCGACCGCGCCCAGGGCGTGAAGGGCGAGACCAGCAGCGACGGCTTCTCCCCCCGCGCCATCCTGTCCTATGACGCCACAGAAGATGTGACGGTCAATGCGCAGGTGTCGAAGGGCTTTCGTCTGGGCGGCATCAACGATCCCCTGAACCTGCCGCTCTGCTCCGCCACTGACCGCACCACCTTTGGCGGGCGCAACAATTTCGGCAACGAAAGTGTCTGGAACTATGAAATGGGGGCGAAGGTCAGCTTCGCCGGCGGTCGTGGTTCGCTGAACATTGCCGGTTACTACACCGACATTTCCAACCTGCAGGTGACGCTGGACGCAGGCACCTGCTCCTCGCGCATCATCTTCAACGCCGATGCCCGTACACGCGGTACGGAGGCGGAGTTCAGCTATCAGCTGACCGACGCG
>CALRNG020000401.1:0-4137 GCA_943369495.1 Rhizobium sp. Q54 | reverse complement strand
CATGATGGCGGCCTGGCAGCCGGCAGCGCGGGCTAGGCGGGCATGGGCCTCCAGATGCATCTCCGTCCCATGCACGGGCAGGGCGATGCGCGGACGGACCAGGGCATAGAGTTCACGCAGCTCATTGGCGCCAGGGTGACCGGAGACGTGCAGCGGCTCGCCCCCCATCAGCTCATGCCCCATCAGCACCTCCACACCGCGCGCGCGTAGCTTGGAGACAACCTTTTCCACCGACTCTTCATTGCCGGGGATGACACGGGCGGACAGAACCACCGTGTCGCCGGCACCAAAGGGCGGAAAGCGGCGTTCGCCGCGTGCCAGCTTTGCGAGCGCCGCCTTCTCTTCACCCTGCCCGCCGGTGCAGATCAGGGCGATCTTGTTGCGGTCGAGACCCTTCAGATGGGCGGGTTCGGTCAGCGGCTCCGGCACATGGTTCAGCAGGCCCAGGTCGCGGGCCACTTCCTCGCAATTGCGCATGGAGCGGCCAGCCAGGGCCACCTGACGGCCAGCATCGGCAGCGGCAGAGATGGCAGAGGCCACGCGCGCCACATTGGTGGCAAAGCAGCAGATGGCGATTTGGCCCTTGCGCGTGGCGAAAAGCCGGTCGAAGGCGCGCCGCACCTGCGCTTCCGACGTGGATGGCAAGTCCTTGTGGGCATTCGTGCTGTCGCACAGCATGGCCAGGACGCCGTCATCACCCAGCTTGCGCAGGGCGTCGAAATCGGTGGGCAGGCCGATGCCCGGCTCCGCATCGAACTTCCAGTCGCCCGTGTGCAGGATAGTACCCGCTGCTGTGTCGATGGCCAGCGCCACCGGCTCGGGGATCGAATGCGTCATGCGGATGGTGCGGAAGCCGAACGGCCCGATGCTGAACGATCCCCCAACGGGGTAGCTGTTCAGTTCCACCTTCTCCAGCACGCCGGCTTCATCCAGGCGGCGGGAAATCAGCTTGGTCGCGAACGGGGTGGCATAGATGGGGCAGTCGATGCCCTGCGGCCACAACCGGTCGATGCCGCCAATATGGTCCTCATGCGCGTGGGTGACCACCAGGGCCAGCAACCGGTCGCGGATGGGGGCCAGAAAGGCCGGGTGGGGAACGATACAATCGACGCCCGTCGTGTCGGGATCGGGGAAGGCGATGCCGGCATCGACCAGAACCCAGGCGCCATCATGGCCATAAAGGGTCCAGTTCATGCCGATGCGGCCCAGGCCGCCCAGCGGCACGACCAGCACTTCGCCCTTGCCCGGAACGGGCCAGCGGCGGTCATAGTCGGTATAGCGGTGGAAGGGGATAACCGTGGCGTCCGCCCGGTCCATGTCCGCGCCAGCCCCGATACGGGGGAACGCGGTGGCGCTTTCATGCAAAGCGTCGAAATCAGTCTCTTTCATGCCTGACCTTTATGTCGCATCGCAGCACCCATGTCAAAGGTGCAACACGCGGGTCAGGCATGGGTTTTTGGATCAGGATGCGGCGGCTGCGTCCAGTTCCTTGAACACGCGCGCGGCGGCGTGAAAGGCGCTGTTGGCCGCCGGCACGCCGCAATAGATGGCGGCCTGCAGGATCACTTCCTTGATCAGGTCGCGCGACACGCCGTAGGTGACGGCGGCGCGGACATGCATCATGAATTCCTCCTCCCGGTTCAGGGCGATCATGGTGGACAGCACCATCAGCCGGCGGGTCGTGTGGTCGATGCCGGGCCGCGTCCAGATCTCCCCCCAGGCATAGCGGGTGATCAGGTCCTGGAATTCCGCTGTGAAGTCGGTGGTGTTGGCGATGGCGCGGTCGACATGCGCGTCACCCAGGACGGAACGCCGGGCCGTGAAGCCCTGTGCCTTGCGTTCGGCTTCATCCATGATCTTAATCCTTCAGGAAGGACAGCAGGGCGGCGGTAAACGCCTCTGCCTGCTCAATATTCGATAAATGTGCGGCGTCCAGTTCCACCAGCCCGGCAGCCGGGATCAGGCGCGCCAACTCATGGCTTTTCGCGATGGGGGTGGCCGGGTCCTGAAGGCCGCCGATCACCAGGGTGGGCACTTTGATGCCCGGCAACGACGCCCGCTGATCCATATCGCGCACGGCAGCACAGCAGGCAATGTAGCCTTCGACCGGGGTGGCGTGCAGCATGGCGGTGATGGGGGCGATGGCGTCGGGGTGGGCGGTGCGGAAGGGTTGGGTGAACCAGCGTTCCACCACGCCATTGACGATGGCACCCATGCCCTGGGCCTTGACCAGGGCGATGCGGGCATTCCAGGGATCGGGCGGCGACATTTCGGCGGCGGTGTTGCACAGGACAAGGTGCGACAGGCGCTCCGGCGCGTTCGCCCCCAGCCACTGCCCCACCATCCCGCCCTTCGACAGGCCGGCAAAGCGCACTTTATCAAGGCCGAGCGCCTGGAGAAGGCCGACGGCATCGCGGCCCAGCAGGTCGATGCTGTAGGGGCCGGCGGGTGCGTCGGACATTCCGTGGCCCCGGCTGTCATAGCGCAGAACCTGGAAATGTTGGGTCAGGGCCGGCATCTGCGGCGCCCACATCTCCATGCTGGTGCCCAGCGAGTTGGACAGCAGCAGAACCGGCGCCCCCTGTGGCCCGTCCAGCCGCCAATGCAGGCGGCAGCCGTCGGCCAGGGTCACATACTGGGCCATCAGGTCATCTCCCGCTCATAGGTCTTCAACACGGCGGACACGAAGTCCGTAGCGGCACCTAAGTAACTTTCCGGCTGCATCAGGGCCGCCAGCCGTTCGCGCGGCAGGTGCGTTGTTATGGCGGCGTCGGCGGTCAGTTCTTCCAGCAGCCCGTGGCCGGCGGTCACGGCGCGTTTGCACGCGGCCTCCACGATCTTGCCGGCATCATGGCGGCCCGAGGCGTCGGCCAGGGCCTGGGTCACCGCCTCTGCCATCATCAAACCGTTGGTCAGGTCCAAGTTGGCGCGCATGCGGGCCGGGTCCAGTTCCAGGCCGGATAAGGTATCGGCCATGTGGGCCATGGCACCGGAGGTGAGCGCGAACAATTCCGCCAGGGTTGGCCATTCGGCATGCCAGCCGCCGACCCCGCGTTCCTGTTCCTGCACCATGGCGCTGAACAGGGTGGCAACCAGGCCGGGGGCGCGGGCAGCCGCCGACAGGGCGATGGTGGTGCCCACGGGATTGCGCTTGTGCGGCATGGCGGACGATCCGCCCTTGCCGGCGGCTGCCGGCTCAAACGCTTCGGCCACTTCCGACGACATCAGATGGGCGATATCGCGGGCGATCTTACCCAACCCGCCGGTCAGCAGGCCGAGCGCCGCGCCTAAATCGGCGATGCGGTCGCGCTGGCTGTGCCACGGTGTGTCAGGTACGGTCAGGGATAGTTCGGCGGCCAGCGCCTTCGCCACCGCCAAACCCTGGCCGCCCTGGCTGGCCAGGGTGCCGGCGGCACCGCCGAATTGCAGGGTGGCGACTGCCCTCCCCGCCTCCGTCAGGCGGGTGCGGACCCGCAGCAGCATGGACAGCCAACCCGCCGCCTTCAGCCCGAAGGTTGTGGGCAACGCCTGCTGCCACAGGGTGCGGCCTGCCATGGGGGTGCTGGCGTGGCGGCGGGCCAGGTCGGCCAGCGCATGAATGGCGCGATCCAGATCGGCGCGTAGAAGCGCCACCGCTTCCACCGCGCGCAGGACGAAACCGGTATCGATAATGTCCTGGCTGGTGGCGCCGCGATGCACATGGCGGGCAGCAAGGAGATCGCTTTCCGCGACCTTGGCCGTCAGCGCCTTGACCAGTGGAATGGCGGGATTACCGGCCAGCGCTGTCGCCCGGCCCAGTTCCGCGATGTCATAGAGGTCGGGGTCGCAAGCAGCGTGGATGGGGGCCAGGGCAGCGTTGGGCACCATGCCGATGCTGGCCTGCGCGCCAGCCAACGCCGCCTCCACCCGCAACATCGCGGCCAGCACCGCCCGGTCATCGAACAGTGCCGACATCGCAGACGTCTGGAACAAAGGCGTGAACAGGGCGGAGGTCATCAGGGGTCCGGGCTCGGTGGGGGGACGTTTTCACACTAGCCCTTTTCGTCATCCCGGCGAAAGCCGGGACCCAGCGCAGAGTGGCGTCTGCCGCGATATGAGTCATATCGGCGCTTACCGCGCGTCATGCTGGGTCCCGGC
>CALRNG020000400.1:0-4143 GCA_943369495.1 Rhizobium sp. Q54 | reverse complement strand
TCGGCATTTCAAGCCGCTGGTATGGGCCTCCGCCGCGCCAGTCGGCGCGGATACTAACGGTCAAGAATTTTGACCGTTAGTATCACGCGGTGCGCAGATCGATCAATTCACCGTGCAGGGCGCAGGCCGGTACCGTGAATTCCACAATGGCGCGGGCCGTATCGGCCGGCGTCGGCAGGGTGGCGGCGTCTTCACCGGGAAAGGCCTTGGCGCGCAGACCGGTGGCGACGGGACCGGGATCGATCAGATTGATGCGCAGATTGGTGTTCAGCGTTTCTGCCGCCCAGGTGCGGGCCATCATGTCCAAGGCGGCCTTTGATGCGGCATAGGCGGACCAATAGGCGGTCGGCTCCCGTCCCACACGGTCGGTCAGGAAGATGGCGCGACCAGCATCCGACAGGCGCAGCAATGGGTCGGTGGTGCGGATCAGGCGCATGCCAGCGGCAATCGACACGCCCATGACCCGGTCCCAGTCCTTGGGATCGGAATGGGCGATGGGACCCAGGGTGCCCAGTTGCGCCGCCGCATGGACCAGGATATCCAGCCGCCCGAACCGCTCATAAAGGGCGGGGCCTAAGCTATCCAGCTTGGCGCTGTCCATCAGGTCCTGCGGGATGATGGTCGCGGCACCGCCCAGCGCCTTGATGCGGTCGTCCAACTCCTCCAGCGCGCCCAGCGTGCGGGCCAGCAGGACGACATGCGCGCCCTCGCGCGCCAGCTGCTCGGCCACGGCGGCACCGATACCGCGCGAGGCACCGGTCACCAGGGCAACGCGGCCAACCAGGCGCGGATTGGGAAGGGGGGAGGAACCGGTCATGGCGGGTCTCTGCTGAATTCCGTTCGGGAGGCGTGCTTAGCGCATTCGGGTTCGCTGGGAAAGCGGCGGATCGCCGCTCTCTGTCCGATTAGCATCATTTCGTATTCGATATGAAAAAGGGGAGGTGCTGATACACCTCCCCCATTTCATTACGGTAGCGGAATAAGCCTTACGACTTGCGGCTCCACCAGCCGCGCTTGGGCTTCTCCACCGACGGGTTCACTTCCGTCGCCAGGGCAGCCGGCGTCGGGGCTGCTACGACCTCAGCCACCGGTTCGACCACCGGTTCAGCCACAGGTGCCTCTTCGGCAACGGCTTCCGACACGCTTTCAACCGGCGCCGTTTCGGCCTCGGCGGCCTTTTTGCGGCTGCGGGTGGCGCGCTTCTTCGGGGCCGGGGCCTCCTCCGCCGGGGCGGCGGGTGTTTCCTCGGTCACGACGGGGGCGGCCTGCTCGACGGCGGCGGGCACTTCGGCTTCGGCAGGGGCTGCGTCTGCTTCCGTCACCTTTTTGCGGCTGCGGGTGGCGCGCTTCTTCGGGGCGGGGGCTTCCTCCGCCGGGGCGGGGGCTTCCTCGGTCACGACAGGGGCGGCCTCAACAGCGGCGACGGGCTCCACGGGCGCCACGTCTGCGTCCGCAACCTTCTTGCGGCTGCGGGTGGCCCGCTTCTTCGGGGCCGGGGCTTCGTCCGCCTGGGTGGCGGGGACGTCCTCGGTCACGGCAGGCGCGGCCTCGGCCACAGGCTCCACAGCGGGGGCGGCGGCGTCGGGGGCAGGGGCCTCGTCGCTGCCCTGCTCGTCGCCTTCGCCTTCGCTCTCGCTGTCGCCATCATCGCCGGCGGCATCGGTCACGCCGTCTTCACCACGGCGGCCACGCCGGCGACCGCCACGCTTGCCACGGCGGCGCTTGCGGGCGCGCGCTGCTTCATCATCCTCGCCAGCGGCGGGAGCCGGGGTTTCGCCGTCAGCGGCTTCGGCCTCGGCGGTTTCACCGTCGGCGGGGGCATCACCCTCCTCGCCTTCGGTGTCCTCATCGCCTTCGGCCTCACCGGCCTCTGCCGTCCCGCCATTCTCACCGCGTTCGCCACGGCGACGGCGGCGGCGGCGGCGGCGGCCGCGACCGTCACGATCACCATCGCCACGGGCTTCCGTGCGACCCTGGGGCTTGGTCTCTTCTTCCTCGCCCTGGATTTCGATCTCGGCAGCTTCAGCCTCGACTTCCATCTCAGGCTCAGCTTCCTCCATCTCCATGGCGCGTTCGGTCTGGGCCATCACGCGTTCGGCGCTGACCGGGGCCATGGCCACCACCTCATCGGCGGCGGTGCGGGCGCGGATACGGTCAATCTGATGGCTGGGGCCGATCAGCTTGTCATCACCCTGCAGGTAGACGCGCAGACCGTGACGCCGCTCAATATCCGCCAGCGCCTCGCGCTTATGGTTCAGGATATAGAGCGTGACATGGCTGGCGCAGGTGACCGTGATCTCGGCCGACCGCTTGCGGATGCCCTCCTCCTCGACGGCGCGCAGCACGGCAAGAGCAGCGCTCTCCAGGCTGCGGACCATGCCAGTGCCCTGGCAATGCGGGCAGCGTTCGAAGTTGATTTCCTGCAACGACGGGCGCAGCCGCTGACGTGACAGCTCCAGCAGGCCGAAGGCAGAGATGCGACCCAGCTGAATGCGGGCGCGGTCGGCCTTCATGAAGTCCTTCAGCCGCTTCTCGACTGCCGCGTTGTTGCGCGGATCTTCCATGTCGATGAAGTCGACGACGACCAGACCGGCCAGGTCCCGCAGGCGCAGCTGACGCGCCACTTCCTCGGCCGCTTCCAGGTTGGTGCGCAGCGCCGTTTCTTCGATGTTGCGTTCCTTGGTGGAACGGCCCGAATTGACGTCGATGGCGACCAGCGCTTCCGTCTGGTTGATGACGATATATCCGCCTGACCGCAGCTGTACGATCGGGTTGAACATCGTCTCGATGGCGCCTTCCACCTGGAACCGGTGGTAAAGCGGGATCGAGGGATCGTTGTAGCGCTGGATCTTCTTGGCGTGGCTGGGCATCAGCATACGCATAAAGTCCTTGGCCACCCGATATCCGGCCTCACCCTCGACATGCACTTCGTCAATGTCGCTGGAATAGAGGTCACGGATCGTGCGCTTGATGAGGTTCGCTTCCTCATAGATCAGCGCCGGGGCGACGGATTGCAGCGTCGTCTCGCGGATGCTGTCCCACAGGCGCATCAGATATTCAAGATCGCGGCGGATTTCCGGCTTCGACCGTTCGATACCGGCGGTACGCAGGATAACCGACATGCCCGACGGGATGTCGAAATCCTCCAGCATTTCCTTCAGACGCTTGCGGTCGGCTGGGTTGGTGATCTTACGGCTGATGCCGCCGCCCCGCGGGGTATTGGGCATCAGCACGGCATAACGGCCGGGCAGCGACAGATAGGTGGTCAGCGCGGCACCCTTGTTGCCGCGCTCTTCCTTCGTCACCTGCACCAGCAGGATCTGGCGGCGCTTGATAACTTCTTGGATCTTGTAGGATTTCAGCGGACGGCGGCGCTGCTGCGGCTGCGGCCGTTCCTCCACTTCTTCCTCGACGCTCTCGTCATTGCTTTCGACCTGGGCGGCCTGCGGACGATAGCGGCGCGAACGTTCACGGTTGCGGCCCGACGAATGCACGAAGGGCGAGCCGGCTTCGCCGACATCAGAGGTTTCGCCATCAGCGTCGCCGCCAGCATGCTCATCTTCGACCGACACGCCCTCGGCATCGCCGGTTTCCACGACCTCCTGCTCGGGCTCGCTGCCGACCGGCTCGCCCGTGTCATCGGCCACGATGGGCGCCGGGGCGGCGCCGCCGATCTCTTCCGGCGGCAGGGCCGGCTGCGACAGCTCGACATGGCCGTTATCATCCAGGTCTTCGCCCCGCTCCGCGCGGGCCTCGCGCTCCTCGGCGAGTTCTTGCTGCTCCCGCAGCAGCGCCTCACGGTCGGCAACCGGGATGCGGTAATAGTCGGGATGGATTTCGGAGAAGGCCAGGAAGCCGTGGCGATTGCCGCCATATTCAACGAAGGCCGCCTGAAGCGACGGCTCGACCCGGATCACACGGGCCAGATAGATATTGCCCTTGAGCTGTTTCCTGGAGGCGATCTCGAAATCAAGCTCTTCCAGGCGGTTACCATTGACCACGACGACCCGGGTTTCTTCCGGATGCGTGGCATCGACAAGCATACGCTTGGCCATATGTCTTCCCCGTGACCAGGGTGACCGCCCCTCCGCGCGACGGGACGGAAGACGGACCCTGCCACCATTGCGGTGCGGGACCTGTCGG
>CALRNG020000399.1:0-4149 GCA_943369495.1 Rhizobium sp. Q54 | reverse complement strand
CATCGGCATCCACCGGCACATGGGCGACATTGTAGCCGCGATGCGCGAAGGTCAGTGCCTGCAAAGGACAGCCCGGCTCTTCCAGCCAGACGGTGTCGCCCGCCGTCAGCAGTAGGGTGGCGACGAATTCCAGGCCAGACCGGCGGTCGGGCAGGATCAGGATCTGTTCGGGATCGCACGCGATGCCCCGGCTGGTCTGCAAGTGACCGGCCAGCACGCGGCGCAGGGCGGTCCAGCCACCCGAGGTGTCATTGCCCAGCAGCAGCCCGCCGGCATCGCGCCAGCGCTTGGCCAGAAGCCGGCGCCAGGTGTCGATATCGAACTGGTCATAAGCGGGGATGCAGGGCTCAAACGGCAGCAGCTCGGCACCGGCGGCGGGGACCGGCACGGTTGGCTTCGGCGCTGTGGCCTGCGGCGCGCGGGTCGCGCTGCTGGGGGCCAGGCGCACGGCGGGTGCCATGGCGTCGTCGGGCAGGGTGCGACAGACAAAGGTGCCGGACCCGATGCGGGCCTCCAGATATCCTTCCGATGTCAGCCGGTCCACCGCCGCCACGACCGTATTGCGCGACACGCCCAGATCGGCGGCCAGCGTGCGGGTGGAGGGCAATCTTTCTCCCGGTCGGATAGCGCCGTTCACGATGGCGCCGCGCAGACGGTCGAACAGGCGCTGCTGCAAAGGCGTGCCGTCGGAACCGTCGAACAGGGAAAGCAGGGGGCCTTGGCTGAGTTTCATGCGTGGATACCTCGAAGTGCTCAACCGGGTGTCATTCCGGACCTCGGGCGGAACGGCACCCCGTATCGTTCCGTGGATGACGGGCAGAAAGGATGGTTGTGCCGACGGGCCGGGGCGTTGATGGGGTCGCCCGTGGCCCGCCGGCAAACCGTGGAGCGGCCGGACAACCGGGGAAGGCCGCTCCACCATCACCGGCGACGGGGCTTGCCAGTGATGATTGGGTATAGGGGGCTGGTCAGCTGACGATCTCGCCGGTGGCGGCATTGACCTTCAGCGTGGCGAAGCGGATGCCGTCGGCGGACTTCAGTTCCACCAAGTACATGCCGTCCTTTTGGCGGATGTCGCCCACGCGGCCGAAGCGGTAATTGTTGCTCTTCATCCAGGTGCGGGCGATGTCACGGGCCTCGGAACTGGTCACGGGCTCGGTGCGGGTGACGGCGGCTGCCGGCTCCTTTGCCGCGACCTGGGCGCTGTCGCTGGCATGGGCGCCGGTGACGCCAAGGGCCGCAACGAAGGCGAGTGCGATCAGGGTGCGCATTGGTGCTTCCTCTTCTTCTCTGACTTCCGATTGCCGGTTGCTTCCGGCGACAGGGTCATCTGAACACCCGCGCTTTGCCGTTGGATGACGGGGAAAGGGGCTTTGTGAAACACTCTGTTTCCAAGGGCCTGGGACGTTACATTGTGGTAACAACATGGCCGTCGGCAGCCCGTCTCACCTTCGATTATGATAGCGACATGACCGAGAGCAGCACCCACCTCCTGGTCGTCGATGACGACCGTGAAATCCGCGATCTGCTGACGCGCTATCTGACGCGCCATGGCTACCGTGTGACGGCAGCCAAGGACGGGCAGGAGATGCGCCGTTATCTGGCTGATCGTAACATCGACCTGATAGTCCTGGATCTGATGATGCCGGGCGAGGATGGTCTTTCCCTTTGCCGCGCCGTACGCGCCGATGGCGGCCCGCCCGTCGTCATGCTGTCGGCGATGGGGGAGGATGCAGACCGCATCCTGGGCCTGGAGATCGGGGCCGACGATTACCTGCCCAAGCCGTTCAACCCGCGCGAACTGGTGGCCCGCATCAAGGCGGTGCTGCGCCGCGCCGCGACGCCGTCGGGGGCGGCAACGGTGACGGCGGGCGCCATCAATTTCGCCGGCTTCACCCTGGATCAGGCGCAGCGCCGCTTGACCGACGCCAAGGGCGAAGAGGTGACGCTGACCGCCGGTGAGTATGAATTGCTGGTGGCGCTGGCCACCCGCCCGCGCCGCGTGCTGTCGCGCGATGACCTGCTGGAGATCACGCGTGGTCGGTCGGCTGGTCCCTTCGATCGGTCCATCGACGTGCAGATCAGCCGTCTGCGCCGCAAGATCGAGATCGACCCCGCCGAGCCGACCATCATCAAGACGGTGCGGTCGGGCGGCTATATCTTCTCACCCGAGGTGCCGGCATCATGAGGGCGCTCACCGACCGGATGTCCTATTCGATCTTCGCGGTGCTGGTCGGTGGCATCCTTCTGTCCCAGGCCATCGCGCTGGGCCTCTACCGGTCCGACCGGGCGGAGGCCGTGGCCGATGCCGAGGGCGGGCAGCTTGCCAATTGCCTGGCCGGATTCGCGCAGGTGATTGAGGAGCAGCCGACCGAGGTGCGCCTGTCGGTGCTGCGCGGCCTGAAGGAACGCGAACTGACGGTGCGGACCAGTGCCGGGCATACCGTCCTGCTGGACGTATACGAGAAACAGCCCAAGACGCCGGGCAAGCCTGAAATGTCGCCAGCGGTTTCCATTCCGCCCTTCGGCCTGCCGGTTCCGCCGCCGCCACAGCCCAATGTGATCGAGGTGTCGCGGCAGCTGAAGGACGGCACCTGGATGCGGTTCCACGCCCCCGTCACGGCCACGGATGCCCTGCGGGAGCCGGGCTTCATCGCGTCCCTGGGTGGGTCGGCGGCGGTAGCCATCCTGTTGTCGGCCTGGGTTCTGGGCTTCACGACCCGGCCGCTCCGCCGGTTCGCGGCGGCGGCCAACCGGCTGGGTATCGACATGAACGCCCCCTCCCTGGATGAGGCGGGCCCGCGGGAAGTGCGGCTGGCCGCGTCGGCCTTCAACAAGATGCAGCGGCGCCTGCGCGCCTTTGTGGAGGACCGGACCCGCATGCTGGCGGCGGTCAGCCACGATCTGCGCACGCCCCTGACCCGCCTGCGTCTGCGCGCCGAGTTCATCGATGACGATGTCGTGCGCGACAAGATGCTGGAGGATCTGTCGGAGATGGAGGCCATGATCGGCTCCACCCTTGCCTTCGCCCGGGATGAGGCCGCCAAGGAAGCCATCGAGCCGTTGGAACTGAATGCGCTGCTGGCACGGTTGGGTGAGGATATGCGTGATGCCGGCAAGCCGGTGGGCGTGTCGCCCGCACCGTTCTCCATCCCGATCGCCGGTCGCCGCATGGCCCTGCGTCGCGCGCTGAGCAACCTGATGGAAAACGCCGTCAAATATGGACAGACGGCACAGGTGGCCCTGGCCGTGACGGGCGAGAATGTCACCATCACCATCGATGATGAGGGACCCGGCATTCCCGAAATGGAATTCGAGAATGTGTTCCGGCCCTTCTTCCGGCTGGAGGCGTCGCGGTCTCGCGATACCGGCGGTACAGGCCTTGGCCTGTCGGTCGCCAATGACATCGTCCGGGCACATGGCGGCGAAATCCGTCTGGCGAATCGCCCCGAAGGCGGTTTGCGGGTGACCGTGGTTCTGCCGATGGAGCCCGGTACGGCCTGAGAAGACAGAAGGGGCGGGCGCAATCGACCCGCCCCTGCCACCTTAGAACGTGTAGGACAGGCCCAGGCCGCCCACGAACTGGTCGCGACTGCCATTATCCTTCACGAACGGGCTGTCGGCAGCATCACCCAGCATGCGCGAATAGCCTGCAAGGCCCGTGATGGCCCAGTTCTCATCCAGCGGATGGATCAGGATAGCCGTCAGACCGACATTCTTGAAGCCGGCATCGGCATCGAATCCCGTGCGCGAGCCAGGGGCGACCCTGGTCTGGTCCAGACGGTCCACCGTCGTACTGAAATAAGAGCGCATATAGTCGTCGCTGGCCCAGGTCAGCGAGGGGCCGACCAGCAGCATGGTGCGACCGACCGGGTTGAACATCCAGGTGGCCGACAGCGTCGCCTCGGTTCCCTTGTGCCCATCACCCAGAAGGTCGGTGCCGACATCGACCGACAGTGTCAGCTTGTCGATGGTATACTCGGCGAAGACATGGCCCACCGCCGTATCGCCGACATTGCGGTAACCCCGCAGTGCCGCATCCTTCTTGGACTTGCGCCCACCGTCAAAGGCGATGGAGGCGCCCAGCGTCAGGTTGTCATTGCTGATAAGGTTGGCGCCCAGCCCCTGACGGGACAGGAAGAACCGGTC
>CALRNG020000398.1:0-4177 GCA_943369495.1 Rhizobium sp. Q54 | reverse complement strand
CATCCTGTCCGCCTATGGGATGCGCCGGCAACAGGTGCGCGGGGTGGAGATCGGTGGGGAGCAGGCGGCCCTAGCCCTGGCCGATGGGCGCGTCGATGCCCTGTTCCGCATTGCCGTCGCTCCCGACCCGGTGGCGTCCATGGCCATCGCGGTCGGTGCCCGGCTACTGCCTGTCACGGGTGATCCGGCGGGCCGCCTGTCGGGCCTGCACCCGTTCGGGACGCCGGGTGCCATCGCCCCCGGCACCTATGGCCCCGACCAGGGGGAGGTGGCGACCATGATGCAGCCCGTCGCCTGGATCGCCGGCCCGGCCCTGGACCCGACGCTAGCGGCACAGCTGACGGTGGCGCTGGCCAGCCGTGCCAATCGCGAGGCGCTGCACCGCCAGGACCCGGATATGGTGCTTCTGCGGCCTGCGGCATTTCGCATGTCGGCCCCCCTGCACCCGGCGGCGGGAACACGCTATGGTATAGCTCCCATTGCCATGGCCTGCCCCGGCCAGAAACCCCGGTGAGTATCCGCGCCCATGTTCCTGCCGCAGGAGATCATCCGACGCAAACGTGACGGGCTTGGCCTGTCTGCGGACGACATCGCCGCCTTTGTCACGGGCCTGACCGATGGATCGGTGTCGGAGGGACAGGCGGCGGCCTTCGCCATGGCTGTCTGGTTCCGGGGCATGGATGCAGGAGAACGTGTCGCCCTGCTACGGGCCATCACCGGGTCGGGCACCATCCTGGATTGGTCGCGCGAAGGTTTGGGCGGTCCGGTCCTGGATAAACATTCCACAGGCGGGGTGGGGGACAAGGTCAGCCTGCTGCTGGCCCCCATCATCGCGGCCTGCGGCGGCTATGTGCCCATGATCTCCGGCCGGGGGCTGGGTCATACGGGCGGCACCCTGGACAAGATGGAAGCCATCCCCGGCTATGATGCGCAGCCCGACTTGCACCGGCTGAAAACCATGGTCCGGCGGGTCGGTTGCGCCATTGTCGGTGCCACGGACGAAGTCGCGCCCGCCGACCGCCGGCTTTATGCGATTCGCGACGTGACCGCGACCGTGGAAAGCATCCACCTGATGACTGCCTCCATCCTGTCCAAGAAGCTGGCGGCCGGCCTGAACGCTCTGGTCCTGGATGTGAAATTCGGGTCTGGTGCTTTCATGGAAAGCCGGGAGGCGGCCAACGATCTGGCGACGATACTGGTCCGCACGGCCACCGATGCCGGCCTGCCCGCCCGTGCCTTGCTGACCGATATGGGCCAGGTGCTGGGCCGGAGTGCCGGCAATGCCCTGGAACTGCGCGAATGCCTGTCGATCCTGGCCGGCGGGGCGGCGGAGACGCGGCTGTGGCGGGTGACGCGGGCCCTGTGTGTGGAATTGCTGGTCTTGTCGGGGCTGGCCACGGATGCGGCGAATGCCGCAAAGCTGGTGGATCAGGCCATTGCCACGGGGGCGGCGGCGGACCGGTTCGCCCGCATGGTGGCGGTACTGGGCGGGCCGCCCGACCTGATCGAACGGCCCGACCGGCATCTGGCCGCAGCCCCGGTGGTGGTGCCAGTCTTCGCCGACCGGCCCGGCATTGTCACGGGGCAGGATGTGCGGGCCCTGGGTCTGGCCGTGGTGGCGCTGGGCGGTGGGCGGACCCGGCCACAGGACCGGGTCGATCCGCGCGTCGGTCTGGATCAGGTGGCGCCCATCGGGGCGGCGGTGGGGCCGGATCAGCCGCTCTGTTTCGTGCATGCGGCGGACAGGGCTGCGGCGGATGCGGTGGTATGCAGCGTCAGGAAAGCTTATGTGATGGGCGAAACCGCCGACGCGGCCGCCGATCCGGTGGCTGGAACGATCGGCGGGTCTTGAGGACAGAGCAGACCGACCGGAGCAGCCCCTTATGATCAAGATTGTCCGCGCCAAGTTCCACGGTATCCGCGTCACCGGTGCCGACCTGGACTATCACGGCTCCATCACGCTGGACCCCGAACAATGCGCACTGGCCGGCATCTACCCGCTGGAATTCGTGGAAATCTGGAACAAAAGCAGCGGGGCGCGGATTTCCACCTATGTGATCTTCGGGGAACCGGGGTCCAAGGTCTGTATCCTGAACGGTGCCGCCGCCCGCACCTGCCAGAAGGGGGACGAGGTGATCATCGCCGCATCCGCCAGCATCACGCCCGACCAGCTTTATGCGATTAAGCCCAAGGTTCTGACCTTCAAGCCCGACAATTCCGTGGACCGCGTCCTGGAATATGATGTGTTCAAGGGGCCGGAGCGGGAATTCGATTTCCGCACGCTCGACATCACTGACGGGCGCGATGGGGCGGTGGAACTGTCGGTGCCAGTGAAGGTGTAGAGCGGATTAGCGACGCGTAATCCGCGGCAGCAGCTACGGTGACGCTGCTCCGCGGATTACGGCTGGCGTCTAATCCGCTCTACGAATTCCCTCAAAACGCCGCGTACACCGTGTCCAGGTCGGCATCGCTGAAGCTGTAGGTGGCGTTGCAGAACTCGCACGTTACGGCGACGAGCCCATCCACCCGCAGTTCCTCCAGGTCGTCCCGCTCCAGGCTGCGCAGCACATCCGTTACCCGGTCGCGTGAGCAGCGGCAGCCGGGGCGCAGCTCCTTACGCTCGAACACGATCGGCCCTTCCTCATGGAACAGGCGGAAGATCAGCTCGTTGGCCGTCAGGGCCGGGTCCAGCAGCTCATGCGCCGTCACTGTCTCCAGCAGGACGCCGGCGCGGTGCCAGTCCTCTTCGCGCACGCCGGCCTGATGTTCGCTAAAGACGCCGGCATTTTCCGGCGGCAGGGCCTGCAGCATGATGGCGCCGCCAACCCATTTGCCATCCGCATCCTTGGACACGAAGCTCTTGATGCTGGCGGCCAGCTGTTCGGACTGCCGGAAATAATGGCGCACCGCATCGGCCAGCGTGGCGCCGCGCAGCTCCACGATGCCCTGATAACGCTCGGTATGTTCGCCCTGATCGACGGTGAAGGCGACATAGCCGGAACCCAGGAGGGCAGCGAGATCGGGCTGGAAGCCCTTGTGCCGGCGCTGTTCGGACAGACGGTCTGCATCAAAACGGGCATAGCCGCGCAGATCGCCGACCGAGGTGATGTCCGACACCGTATAGGCGACGGGACCGTCGCCCTTGGTCTGGAGCGTGAAGATACCGTCATATTTCAAGCCGGACGCCAGAGTGGCGGCCAGCAGAATGGTATCGGCCAGCAGGGGCGCCAGCTCGTCCGGGTAATTATGCCGCTTGATGATCTCATCCAGGGCCGGGCCCAGCCGGATCAGCCGCCCCCGGAAGGAGCTGCTGTCCAGCTGGAACGGCTGGCAGATATCAAATTCGGCGGTCACGGCATTGGTGTCGTGGCGGGGCTGGCCCGCCACGGGGGGAACGGAATTCATCGGTTCAGGCACCAGGTCAGAATGCCCTTCTGGGCGTGCATGCGGTTTTCTGCCTCGTCCCACACGGCCGACTGCGGACCATCAATGACGCTGGACGTCACCTCTTCCTCACGGTGTGCGGGCAGGCAATGCATGAATATGGCGTCTTTTTTCGCCAGACCCATGACGCGATCGTTTACCTGATAGGACTTCAGCAGATTGTGGCGGCGGTGCGCATCCTTATTATGCATCGACACCCAGGTGTCGGTGACCAGGGCATCGGCACCGGCCGCCGCCTCTTCCACATTGCGGTGAACGGTGACGCGGCCCTTATTGGACTTGATCCATTCCAGCGTCTGGTGCGAGGGCGACAGCTCGTGCGGGCACGCGATGCGCAGTTCGAAATCGAACGCGACCGCAGCGTGGATGAAGCTCTCGCAGACATTATTGGCGTCACCGGTCCAGCAGAACACGGCATCCTTGATGGGGCCCTTGCGTTCCTCATAGGTCAGGATGTCGGCCATGATCTGAACCGGGTGCGAGCTGTCGGTCAGGCCGTTGATGACGGGGACGGTCGCCGCCTCCGCCATCTCCTGCAACTTCGCCTCATGGTCGGTGCGCAGCATGATGATGTCGACATAGCGTGACAGCACGCGCGCCGTGTCGCCAATGGTCTCGCCATGGCCCAGCTGGATTTCCTTGCCGGTCAGGCAGATGACCTCGCCACCCAGCTGACGCATGCCCACTTCGAACGACACACGGGTGCGGGTGCTGGGCTTTTCGAAGATCAGGG
>CALRNG020000397.1:0-4180 GCA_943369495.1 Rhizobium sp. Q54 | reverse complement strand
AGTTTGCGGGCATGCAGCCGTCCCGCCTCCGGTTGGGCCAGGGTGACGGCGATGTCCGCCTCGCGCTTTGACAGGCTGAACAGGCGCGGCATGGCGACCAGTTGCACCTCCAGATCGGGATGCAGCGCGCCCAGGCGGCCAATGCGCGGGGCCAGGAAGAAGCTGCCGAACCCATCGGGCGTGCCGATGCGGACCGCACCCGACAGCTTGGCCCCGGCCCCTGACAATTCTTCCTGGATGGTGAGCGCCATGCCCTCCATCACCTCTGCACTTTGCAGCAGGGTCTCACCCGCCTGGGTCAGGCTGTATCCTGTGGCGTGGCGTTCGAACAGGGTTGTGCCCAGCGCCTGTTCCAGGCCCGTCAGGCGGCGTCCCAGAGTGGTGTGGTCCACCCCCATGCGCTTGGCCGCCAGGGTCAGGCGGCCCGACCGCGCCACCGCCAGGAAGGATTGCAGATCGTCCCAGTCGAACCGGCTGGCCATGCCCACCCCATGCGAGTTTGCGCACAATAACGGCGAGGAACTTCGCATGGATGTGCGGATGTGCGCAATGGTACTGGTTGAGGTGCGGAATTCGTCGCCGTGGCGATGTATAAGAGGGCGTTTGCAGCCCCGGTCAGGGCGATTGAAAGGGAGGATGGGTTTTGAGCGAGGACGTGATCTGCACCGTGCGCGGTGCCATCGGCCATATAATGTTGAACCGGCCCAAGGCGTTGAACGCCCTGACGCTGGGCATGGTGGAGGTGATTGCGCCGGCGCTGGAGGCGTGGGGCCAGGATCCCGCCGTCAAGGCCGTGGTGATCCGGGGGGCCGGTGACCGGGCCTTTTGTGCCGGGGGTGATGTCCGCGCTGTTTGGGACGCCGGGTGGGAGCGTAAGCGCGGGGAGGGCACGGGTGCCCTGACCGCCGCGTTCTTTGGCGGGGAATACCGCCTGAACCGGCAGATCAAGCGCTTTCCCAAACCCTATGTCGCGCTGATGGATGGCATCACCATGGGCGGCGGTGTCGGCCTGTCAGTGCATGGAAGCCACCGGGTGGTGACGGAAAAAACCCTGCTGGCCATGCCGGAAACGGGCATCGGCCTGTTCCCGGATGTGGGCGGGACCTGGTTCCTGCCGCGCGTACCGGGCAAGCTGGGCCTTTATCTGGGCCTGACGGGCGCCAGGGTGCAGGCGGCGGACCTGATCTATACCGGGATCGGTACGCACCATGTGACCTCCGCGTCGCTGGACGCCATTGAGACGGCGCTGGTCGAGGGCCAGGATGTCGATACGGTGCTGGCCGCCTATGCCGCACCGGTGGGTGAGCCGCCGCTGGCGGCACTGCGGCCAGCCATCGATGCGGCGTTTGAGGCGGATGATGTCGAAGGGATGGTGGCGGGCCTGATCTCCCAGGGCACGGCCTGGGCCGACAAGGTGGCGGAGACGATCCTGTCCCTGTCGCCCACCAGCCTGAAAGTGACGTTCGAGCAGCTGCGGCGTGGGGCGGAACTCGAGTTCGACGACTGCATGCGCCTGGAATTCCGCATGACCCAGGCCGTGATGGACGGCAACGACTTCTTTGAAGGTATCCGCGCCGTCCTGGTGGACAAGGATAAGAGCCCGAAATGGAACCCGGCCAAGCTGGCCGATGTGTCGGCGGCGGATGTGGCGCGGTACTTCGCGGTGCCTGCCTCTGGAGACCTGACATTTTAAAGATAAACCACGGAGGACATGACCATGGCGACCATTGCGTTCATCGGGCTGGGCAATATGGGGCTGCCCATGGCCAGGAACCTTCTGAAGGGCGGGCACATTGTGCTGGGCGTCGATCTGGCGCCGGCCAATATCGCGGCGGCCAAGGAGGCGGGGATTGATACGTCGAAGGCGGCGGGGGATGCGGCTTCGGTGGCCGATGTCGTCGTCTCCATGCTGCCCGCCGGCGGCCATGTCCGCGCCGTCTATGGCAATGACGGCGGGGTGATTGAGCGGGCGCGGCCCGGCACCTTGTTCATCGACAGTTCCACCATCGATGTGGATAGCGCGCGCGCCGTGATCGCGCAGGCGGAGAAGGCCGGGCACCTGATGGTGGATGCGCCCGTGTCGGGCGGCACCGGCGGGGCGGCGGCGGGCACCCTGACCTTCATGGTGGGCGGGGCCGAGGCGGCGTTTGCGGCGGCTACGCCGTACCTCTCCCTGATGGGCAAGAATATCGTGCATGCCGGGGGCCCGGGCACGGGGCAGGCGGCCAAGATCTGCAACAATATGGTCCTGGGCATTTCCATGATCGCCGTGTCGGAGGCGTTTGCGCTGGCGGACAAGCTGGGCCTGGAGCGGCAGAAGCTGTTTGATATTTCCAGCACCTCGTCGGGTCAGTGCTGGTCGCTCACCAGTTACTGCCCGGTGCCGGGGCCGGTGCCGACATCGCCCGCCAACCGCGACTATGCGCCGGGCTTTGCGGTCGACATGATGCTGAAAGACCTGAAGCTGGCGCAGCAGGCAGCATCCAGCAGCGGGGCCAGCACCCCCCTTGGCGCGCAGGCCGCCGCGCTGTATCAGCTATTCTCCGCGGCGGGGAATGGCGGTCTCGATTTCTCCGCCATCGTGAAGATGTTGCAGGGGAAATGACATGAGCGGCGGGAAAAGCGGCAATCTTTACCATCTGTTTGAAAGCCGTTTTCCCGCAGAGCCTGCGGCCCGTTTCATCACGCTGATGGACGGGCCGCGCCAGGGCGTCTGGTACACTTACGCAGATGTCGCCTCCATCAGCGCCCGTTTTGCCCATGCCATGGCGGCGTTGGGCGTCAAACGCGGTGACCGCGTGGCGGTGCAGGTTGAGAAGAGTGCGGAGAACCTGTTTCTCTACCTCGCCACCCTGCGGATGGGGGCGGTCTATCTGCCGCTGAATACCGCCTATCAGCGGGGGGAGGTCAGCTACTTCCTGGAAGATGCAGCACCTGCGTTGTTCGTCTGCCGGCCCGAGGATGAGGCGGGGATGACGGAGCTAGCGGCGCGGTGTGGCGTTCCGGCGGTGGCGACGCTGGGTATCGCGGCGGATGGCAGCCTGCCCGACATGGCCCTGAACCTCAGCCATGAGTTCGACACGGTGGTGCTGGGCGAGGATGAGCTGGCGGCCATCCTCTATACGTCGGGCACGACGGGCCGCTCAAAGGGGGCGATGACCAGCCATGGCAATCTGGCCAGCAATGCGCTGACCCTGCATCAGCTGTGGGGCTTTATGCCGGGCGATGTGCTGCTGCATGCCCTGCCGATTTTCCATGTGCATGGGCTGTTTGTCGCCACCAACACCAGTCTGCTGAATGGCGGGCACATGCTGTTCCTGTCGAAATTCGATGCGGATCGGGTGGTGGAACTTTTGGGGCAGGCCAGTGTCCTGATGGGCGTGCCCACCTTCTATACCCGCCTGCTGTCCCATCCCGGCTTTACGCACGATCTGGTAGCGCATATGCGGCTGTTCATCAGCGGTTCCGCCCCGCTGCTGGCCGACACGCATACGGAAATCTCCGCCCGGACCGGTCACGCCATTCTGGAGCGGTATGGCATGACGGAGGCGGGGATGATCACGTCGAACCCGCTGAACGGTGATCGCGTACCGGGCACGGTCGGCTTCCCCCTGCCGGGCGTGTCGTTGCGCATCGCGGATGAGAAGGGGGCGTTACTGGGCACGGATGAGATCGGGCAGATCGAGATCAAAGGACCGAACCTTTTCAAAGGCTATTGGAACAAGCCGGAAAAGACGGCGGAGGATATGCGTGCCGATGGCTTTTTCATCACGGGCGACGTGGGGAAAATCGATGCGCGCGGATATGTCCATATCGTGGGTCGGGCCAAGGATCTGGTGATCTGCGGCGGGTTCAATGTCTATCCGAAGGAGATTGAGACGGTGCTGGACGCCATTGACGGCGTCGTGGAAAGCGCCGTCATCGGCCTGCCGCACCCGGATTTTGGTGAGGCGGTGGCCGCTATCATCCAGAAAATGCCGGGCCGCGACGACGTGACGGAGGCGTCGATCATCGCGCATGTGAAGGGCGAGCTGGCGAACTTCAAGGTGCCCAAGCGGGTGTGGTTTGTGGATGAATTGCCGCGCAACCAGATGGGCAAGGTGCAGAAGGCGGCCCTGCGGGAGCAGCACCGGGCGGCATTTGAAGGTTAGGCCTCAGCCGGCCATCATAGCCGCCAGCT
>CALRNG020000396.1:0-4185 GCA_943369495.1 Rhizobium sp. Q54 | reverse complement strand
TTGGCGTCGATCCGGTCGGTCTCCTGCACCTCCCCCGTGAAGGGTTCGGCAGGGTCGCGGGCCAGGACGACGTCGCGCAGCTGGATATATTGGGGGCAGTTGCCGAAGCTCTGATCCACCTCAAACCGCAGCACGCCGGGATGGGCGGCGCGGATGATGCCATTGACGCGGTTGCGGCGGCGGGTGTGCAGTTCGATGCCCAGAAGGCCGATGGCGTTACCCGCCTGCATGCCGGCACTGGCCGGGTCCTGCGGGCTTAACGGCACTTGGATATCCAGCCGCGTGGCAGTGGGGGAGGTGATGAACCCCGCCCCACCGGCCAGCAGCGTGGCCCAGGCATCGCCCGTGTCATCCACCGACCCCGCCACGATGAAGGGAACCTGGGCATAGAAGTCGCGATGCTGCTGGGGCATGAAATCGCGGATCACCCGCTGTCCCACATCCTGCATCCGCGCAGCCACGCCCAGCTTTTCCTGAAGCGCCGTTTCACCTTCGTGCCAGACGGGCAGTTTGCTGCTCATCATCCCCTCCGTCGCTTGTCGTTGCGGGTTTCAGGCGGCCAGCCCCACCTTGTTGCGGGCAAAGGGCACGAAGCCGGGCAGGCCCTCAATCCGGGCCAGGAAGGCCTTCACATGGCGATAGGCGGTTAGGTCCACATTGCCCTCCGGCGCACTGGAAAGATAGGAGTACAGCGCCACATCAGCGATGGTGGGGCGGGTACCGACCAGCCAGTCGCGGCCCTCCAGATGCGCCTCCAGCCGGGTCAGCAGCGTGTGGCCGCGGGCAATCACTTCATCGGCGTTCAGCTTGGCGCCCAGCAGGGTGATCAGTCGGGCCGCCGCCGGGCCAAAGGCCAGATCGCCCGTGGTGACGGACAGCCAGCGCTGCACCGCGGCGGCCCCTTCCGCATCCTCGGGCAGCCAGCTGCCGCCCTGCTTCTTGGCCAGATAGATCAGGATGGCGACGCTGTCCGGGATCACGACCCCGTCATCCTCCAGCACCGGCACCTGCCCAAACGGGTTAAGCGCCAGGAATTCCGGGCGCTTATGCGCGCCGGCCATCAGATCGACCTCCACCAGCTCATGCGGCAGGGCCAGCAGTGACAAGAACAGGCGGGCACGGTGGGCATTGCCCGACAGGGGGTGATAATGGAGCTTCATGGTTCTGATCCCTGGTTTCGAGGGGCCGGGGCATTCCCGACCTTCCAGGACAGAATGGGTCATGAGGGTTTTGGTGTTAATTCGCTGGTTGGGAAGTTCATTATTTCATTGGATGAAATAGTGCTGAAACAAGAAGGGCGGAACCTTCCGGTCCCGCCCCTTGATCATCAGCTCAGTTGGCCGGCCCCGGCGTCACATGCGCCTTGGTCCAGCGTTCGACCTCGCCGTACCAGAAGACGCTGTTCTGCGGTTTCAGGACCCAGTGGTTCTCATCCGGGAAATAGACCAGACGGCTTTCCACGCCCCGGCGCTGCAACGTGTTAAACAGCTCGATCCCGTGGTTGATCGGCACGCGCAGATCCTGTTCACCATGCAGGATCAAGGATGGCGTCTTGAAGTTACCGGCCTGCATATGCGGGGAATTGCGGGCGATATTGGCCTGATCGTCCCAGAATTCCTTGAACCGCGCCTGACTGCCGCTGAAATCGGCGGCATACTGGGTATAGAGGTTATAGACCGGTGCGTGGATCACCAGGGTCTTGAACGGATGTTCGCGGCCCAGGATGAAGCTGTTCAGGTAGCCGCCATAAGAGGCGCCGGCGGCCAGCATGCGGTCCTTGTCGATGAAGGGCTTGGCGGCCAGCCACTCGGCAGCCTTCATCGTGTCCTGGTACGGCACCTCACCCCATTCCGGGTTGATGCTGTCGGTGAAGGCCTGACCAAAGCCGCTGGACCCGTGGAAATTATGCCAGGTGACGACATAGCCCCAGCCGGCAAACACCTGGGCGTTCCAGCGGTAGCTGAAAGCATCGGTTATGGCATTATGCGGGCCGCCATGGACCAGCATCATGGAAGGATATTTCTTCGCCGGGTCGAAGTTGGGCGGATAGACCACCCACATCTGGATGTCGGCGTTGTTGGCGCCCTTATAGGTGACGCTTTCCACCTTGCCCATCTGGAAGCCCGCCAGGGCCTGGGCATTGGCGGCGGAGATGTCGCGGATCTTTCCCGACTTCGCGTCGATAGCGACCAGTTCGGCGGGCGCGCTGATCGACTGACGCAGGGCCACCAGCGACTTGCCGGCCACTTCCACATCCGTAACGTCACCGGTAGCGCCATCGGTGATGCGGCGCGGCTTCTCTTTGCCCTTGGGATCATAGCGATAGACACGCTGGACCGAGGCGTCGTCCACCGCGCCGTACAGGGCGGCGCTGTCATCGGTCCAGGAGAAATCGCTGGCCGAGCGGTCAAAGCCATCGGTGATGTTGCGCGTGGCGCCCGTGGCGCGGTCCCGCACGATCAGCTTCGCATTCTCGCCATAGAAACCGAAAATGGTACGCTGATTGTAGGCAAGATACTTGCCGTCCGGGGAGTAGACAGGATTGCTGTCCGGCCCGGTCTTATCGTCCGGCGTGATGTTGGTGGCGGCACCACCAGACACGGCAATGGTGAACAGGTCGACATTCGGACGGTTGCCGACCTTGTCGATATTGACGGGGAAGGCGATTTCCTTGCCGTCGGGGGAAATGTCGAACGGCGCGCCGCCTTCATTATACTGCACTGACACGCCGGACCCCAGCGTGATGGCGCGCGGGGCCGCACCATCAAAGTCGGTGGCGTAGAGATGGTTCTGGCGGTCGTCCAGGTAATGGTCGAAATAGGCGATGGGCGCCTTGTCCCAGACCCGGGCCGTCATCTTGCTTTCTTCCCGGTCCTTCAGGCGCTTGGCCTGATCGTCCCAGGTGGACAGGTCGGTCCAGACGCGGGTCATGAAGACCAGGCCCTTGCCATCGGCCAGCCATTTCGGCGTGCGCGCGCCAGTGGGAACGGTGGTCACCCGCTTGGCCTCCCCCCCGCCGACGGGCAGAACATAGATTTGCGGGGCCTTGTCATCATCGCGCTTGGCGGTGAAGGCAATGTACTTGCCATCCGGGCTCCACACCGCGTCGGCTTCTGCCGCTGGATCGGTGGTCAGTTGCCGGGCCGGGCCGCCATCGACGGGGAACAGCCACAGGTCGGCGGCACGCTTGTCCGTCTTCAGATCAAAGACCGAGACCGACACCACCGCCGCCTTGCCATCGGGCGACAGGGCGGGCGAGGCTACCCGCTTCAGCCCCCACATATCCGTGGCGGTCATCACTTTCTTTTCCTGGGCCATGACCGGGGCGGCAAACGCCACCGACGCGACCCCCAGCAACAAACCGACCCGCGCGAAACACCCAAAACCCATTTTTATCCTCCGTCCGACAGGATTTTGGGGCGCAGGATGCCAGCGATGGGGGTAGCCCGATAGGGCTGTAACATGACCGTTACGAAGCAGTGACAGTTATGTCGGCCCGTTGTGCTGCTTGACGGGGGATGCGTCCGCAGCCCAGATAGGGCCATGAGCTAGAAGGGGGCAGCATGTCCGTCGCGATTACCCTGACCGTGAATGGCGCGCCAGTAAGCCTTGAGGTAGACCCGCGTCTGCTGCTGTCGCAGTTGCTGCGCGATGAGCTGGATCTGACCGGTACGCATGTCGGCTGTGATACCAGCCAGTGCGGGGCCTGTACGGTACATCTGGATGGAGCGTCGGTGAAAAGCTGTGCCGTGCTGGCGGTACAGGCCGACGGGGCGGATGTGCTGACCATTGAGGGGATTGCGGGGCCGGACGGGGCCTTGCACCCGATGCAGGCGGCGTTCCGGGAGCATCATGGCCTGCAATGCGGCTTCTGCACGCCGGGGATGGTAATGGGGGCCATTGAGCTGGCCCGCACCGCGCCCGATCTGGAGGAGACGACGATCCGCGAAGGGCTGGAAGGCAATCTCTGCCGCTGCACCGGCTATCAGAATATCGTCAAGGCCGTGCGCGCCGGCGCGCAGGCCATGCGGGAAGGGTAAGGCCATGTACGGGTTCGATTATCACCGTCCCGCAGCATTGACTGATGTTGTGTCGCTGTTGATCGCGGATGAGGATGCCAAGGTCCTGGCCGGCGGCCAGACCCTGATCCCGACGCTGAAACAGCGCCTGGCCATGCCGACATCC
>CALRNG020000395.1:0-4187 GCA_943369495.1 Rhizobium sp. Q54 | reverse complement strand
CAGACTGATGCGCACGACCGACTTGATGCCCTTGAACCCATACTTCCACGGCACGACAAGGCGCAGCGGCGCGCCGTTCTGGTTGGGCAGGGTCTCCCCGTAAAGGCCGGTGGCCAGCAGGGTCAGCGGGTTCATCGCCTCATCCAGGCGCAACCCTTCCACATAGGGCCAGTCCAGGATTTTGAAGAAACCGCCCTGCCCCGACATTTCGGACGGGCGCACCAGCGTCTCGAACGCCACGAACTTGGCACCCGATTGCGGCTCCACCCGCTTCAGCAGGCTGGCCAGCGGAAAGCCGTTCCAGGGAATGACCATGGACCAGCCTTCGACACAGCGCATGCGATAGATGCGCTCCTCAATCGTCACGCCCTTCAGGAGGTCATCCAGATCATACTCGCCCGGCTTGCCCACCATGCCGTCGATCTTCACCTTCCACGGCTTCACCGTCAGGCGCCCGGCATTGCGGGCCGGGTCGGACTTGTCCGTGCCGAACTCGTAGAAGTTATTGTAGCTGGTGATGTCCTTCAGGCTGGTCGGGGCCTCATCCGTGCTGAACGGACTTTTCACCGCCGCCTGCGCCGCGCCAGCACCAGCCAGCATCACGCCACCGAACCCAGCCAGAATATGGCGGCGGTTCAGGTACAGATCGCGCGGCGTCACCTCATGCTCGCTGAGGTCGGGGGCATGGCGCAGCAGCATGGGGGGCTTCCTCTGTCCGATGGTGGCAAGAGTTAGATAGATCGCCCGCGACGCGCCGCACAGTGCGCCCGGTCACTGTTTATGCCGGGTTACCCCACGAAGGTCAGCAACGGCTCCCAATCCGCGCGCAAATCCGCTGCGCGCTTGGCCTTCTGGTCGAACAGGGTCAGGCCTTCGGCGGCAAGGTCGGTATACATCTGGCTGTCGCGCAACCGCGCCACCACCTGATGCCCCGCCCCGGCCAGAAAGGCATCCAGCCGATCCGCCGCCTTGGTGCGCGCCCGCAGGCGGTTGCCGACAATGGCGACCGGCACCTTCGCCTTGGCGATGGCCTTCACCTCTTCCAACTTATCCAGGAACCGGGCCGTCGCCGCCTCATCAAAGGCACCGGGCAGGACCGGCAGCACAACGATATCGGACAGGCGGATCAGGTCCTCCACATCCTTGGGCCGCATGGCCGCCGGCGCGTCGATGACCAAGCGGCCCGTGCCCGATGGCGGCTTGCCAATCTCTTTGACCCAGTCCAGCCCCTGGATGGCGGACGCCGTTTCCGGCCTGGTGTTCAACCATCCCAGCGATGATTTCTGCCGGTCCAGGTCGGCCAGTGCTGTCTTGTGCCCATGGCCTGCGAAGTACGCCGCCAGATGCGTGGCAATGGTCGTCTTGCCGACGCCGCCCTTGATATTGGAGACCAGGATGGTACGCATGTCAGTTCCTTAGCAACGAAGGGCGGGGATCAGCGATCCTCCGCCTCTCCTTCCGCATCCTGCCAGAACGGCTTGGCATCGGCAAACCGGTGCCAGTCGGCGACGATATGTTCTTCCAGATCATGCAGGCCGCGCGCGTGCCAGCCCGTGACCAGCCCCGCCCCCAGACGCCAGGCCGGCGGCAACGTCTCGCCGCCTGTCCGCTCCAGCTCCGCCACCAGCTTGTCCACGGTGGCCACGTCCTGCAAATGGCCCAGATGGTCCTGCAAGGTGGCCAACTCTTCCAGGAACCGGCGCAGCGCCTTTCCTTCATAGAGGGAGCGGAAGAAATCCGCCGCATAGCGCAGTTTTTTCAAGGAGATGCGGAGTTCATGCCGGGGGCCCGCGGCCAGCCGGGCAAAGCCACGGCCCCGCTTGCGCGCCTGCTTATGCCGCTTGCCCAGCAGCGCGCCCGCCATGTCCGTGACGGGTGACAGCAGCAGGGTCGACTGCTCGCTGACCGGCTGGTTGCGCCATTGCCGGCCATCGACCCAGGCCGCCAGATCCAGCAACAGCGCCGTGTGCGCCGGATCGGCCAGGGTGGCGCGCACCAGCGCGTACCCTCGGTCCTTTGCCGCCCGCGCAGCAATATCCAGTTCCGCCAATCCCGGATGGCCAGGCAGGGCGGTCGCCACGGGCAGCAGCAGGTCACCCAGGAACACGTCCCATTCCCGCGCCGATCCCAAGGCATCGGCCAGCGCCTTCACCCGTGGCCCCAGATCATCCATCTGGTCGGCGGGGATAAAGGGCCGGAAGATTTGCAGGGCGGAACGCAGGCGGCGCAGCGCCACGCGCATCTGATGCACCCCTTCCGGGTCCTGGCCCAGGCGCGTGACCGGTTCATTCGCCATCAGATGGCCCAGGCAGTGGCGCACGATGCTGGACAGCGCTTCCTCCACCGTGGCCTCTGCGTCCAGCGTCAGCTTGGCTGCTTTCACGCTGGCCGGCACAGCACCCGATGACAGGGCATAGCCGCGCGCCGATTTGGTCTGCATCTCCAGCCGCACTGGCACCTCGGCATGGATGGCACGGGCAAGATCATACAGCGCGGCAGTGTCCGTCCCTTCCGACAGTTCCAGTTCCACCTCATGCACGGGCAGGGTCAGGCCGCCGGGGGCCACAATCTCCCCCTGATCCAGCGCCACCTCAATGGTGATGCCGGGGCGGGGCGACAGGTGGCGGATTTGTCGGCGGATACGGGTTTCAAAAACCGGCACCAGATCGTCATTCCCTACCCCGTGCAGGGCGTCCAGAACGCTGGGGTCGGGCAGCAGCAACAGGTCGGGGCGCGGATGCGCCACCTCCACCTCCCACTCACCCCGCACCAGGGCGCCGGCGCCCGGCTGCGGCGCGGATTTCAGGGTCTGGATCAGCGTGCGGCCCACGCGGCGCACGCGCAATGACAGGCCATTGGCCAGAAAGCGCCGGTCCTCGGTATCGAAATAGATGCTGTCAAGGGATTTGACCTTCGGCTTGGCGATGGTGTCGGACAGGCAGGCAAGCCCCCGCAGCCGGTCCATATCGGACGGCGCCACCGCTAGTTTCAGTTCAATCTCCAACCCGGACATACCGCACCGCACACATGCCAAAATACGGCCGGCGGGCTGATTCGCCCCGAATTCCGGTCGTTTCTGGCCAACGATGACAATTCCGTGAAGCCCTGTCTATCGCGCGCGGCGATTTTTTTGCACATGTCCCCGCCTTGCCTGTGTGTTGAAAGGCCGCGCGCAATGGTGTTTCCTTCGCCCCCGGTATTTCATGCCCAACGCATCCTGACGGGGACTTCTTCCATGCGCTTCCAGACCCTCGACACCATCGATGTCACCGGTAAGACGGTGCTTGTCCGCGCCGACCTGAACGTGCCTGTCGCCGATGGGCAGGTGACCGACACGACCCGCATCGACCGTCTGATCCCCACGCTGAAGGAGATCGCGGCCAAGGGTGCCAAGGTTGTCGTCATGTCGCATTTCGGCCGTCCCAAGAACGGCCCCGACACGAAGAACAGTCTGCGCCAAGTGGTGCCCGCCGTGGAAAAGGCGTTGGGCGCGCCTGTGGCCTTTGCCGAGGATTGCGTAGGCGAGAAGGCGTCGTCCGCCATCGCCGCCCTGCCCGCCGGCGGCGTGCTGATCCTGGAAAACACCCGCTTTCATGCCGGTGAGGAACAGAACGATCCCGATCTGGCCAAGGCTCTGGCGGCATTGGGCGATATCTATGTGAACGACGCCTTCTCGTCCGCCCACCGCGCGCACGCCTCCACCGAAGGCATCGCCCACCTACTGCCCAGTGCGGCGGGTCGCCTGATGCAGGCGGAACTGGAAGCGCTGGGCAAGGCGCTGGCAGCACCTGAGCGTCCGGTGGCCGCCGTGGTGGGTGGGGCCAAGATCTCCACCAAGCTGGACCTTCTGCTAAACATGGTATCGAAGGTCGATATCCTGATCCTGGGCGGCGGCATGGCCAACACCTTCCTGTTCGCGCAGGGCGTGGCCGTCGGCTCGTCGCTGTGTGAGCGGGACATGGCCGATCAGGCCCGCGCCATCATGGAAAAGGCGGCGACTGGCGGCTGCGAGATCGTGCTGCCCGTCGATGGCCTGATGGCGCGGGAGTTCAAGGCCAATGCCGAACACCGTGTCACCGCCGTCACCGATATCCGCGATGGCGAAATGATGCTGGATGCCGGTCCTGCCACGGTTGAACTGGTGGGCCGCAAGCTGGAAGGTGCCAAGACCCTGGTCTGGAACGGCC
>CALRNG020000394.1:0-4204 GCA_943369495.1 Rhizobium sp. Q54 | reverse complement strand
TGACGCAGCAGGTCCAATGCGGCGCCCATCACCTGTGGCTGGCAGCGCAGGCAATAGGGGTCCTGCACGCGGATGTCGTCTTCGCGGTGGGAGGCGCGGATGGCGGAGCCGTCCATCAAGCGGCGCAGCGTGTCGGCGACCGCGATCTGGCCCTTGTGACCGCGCAGCAGATGGATGCGCGGGTCGAAGGGGGTGTCGGAGCCTTTGGCGGCCTCTGTCGACAGGGCACCGGTGGCCAGCGCCGATCCGTGCAGCCGCTCGGCCTCAAACAGGCCGGCAAGGGCATAGGCGGTGGAAAACTGCGTGCCGTTCAGCAGGGCCAGGCCTTCCTTCGGCCCCAAGGTCAGGGGCGACAGGCCGGCGGCGCTCAGCGCTTTGGATGCTGGCATGCGGGTGCCGTTGGCCATGACCTCGCCATGGCCGATCATGGCAGCGGCCATATGCGACAGCGGGGCGAGGTCGCCAGAGGCGCCGACCGAGCCCTGGGCCGGGACCACGGGCAAGATGTCGTGGGTCAGCAGCGCTTCCAGCAGGTCGAGGGTTGCCGGCTTCACGCCGGATGCACCCACGCCCAGGCTGGCCAGTTTCAGCGCCATCATCAGGCGCAGGACATTACGCGGCATCGGATCGCCCACGCCGGCGGCATGGGAGAGCACGATGTTGCGTTGCAGCAATTCCAGATCATCCGCAGCAATTCGGACGGACGCCAGCTTGCCAAAGCCGGTATTCACGCCATAGACCGGCTCACCCTTGGCGATGATGCGGGCGATGGTGGCGGCGCTGCGTTCCACCGCCGGCCGGCAGGCGGGGTCCAAGGTGACGGCGGCACCTTGATAGATGCGGCGCCATTCGCCCAAGCTGACAGCGCCGGGGCGCAGCGTGACGGACATGGAATGCGGCATCAGATCCCCCTATGGATACGGGCATGCAGGGGGTTGAACCCCATGCGGTAGACAAGTTCGGCGGGACGCTCAATGTCCCAGATGGCGAGGTCGCAGGATTTCCCCGCCTCCAGCGTGCCGATATCGGCGTGCCGGCCTAAGGCCTTGGCGGCATGGCGGGTTGCGCCCAGAAGGCATTCATCCACACTCATCCGGAACAAGGTGGCGGCCATGTTCAAGGAGAGCAGCAGCGAGGTCAGCGGGGCCGTGCCGGGATTGCAATCGGTCGCAACCGCCATGGGTACGCCATGGGTGCGGAACAGGTCGATGGGCGGCAGCTTGGTATCGCGCGTGAAATAATAGGCGCCGGGCAGCATGACGGCGACGGTGCCGGATTGCGCCATGGCGCGCACGGCGGGTTCATCGACATGTTCCAGATGGTCGGCCGACAGGGCACCGCATTGGGCGGCCAGCGCCGCACCATGCAGGTTGGACAACTGCTCGGCGTGCAGTTTGAGGGCCAGACCCTGGGCCTTGGCGGCGTGGAAGACGCGGCGGACCTGGGCCAGGGAGAAGCCGATGCCCTCACAGAACCCGTCCACGGCATCGGCCAGCTGATGCTGTGCCATATGCGGGATCATGGTGCGGCAGACCAGATCGATATAGGCGTCGGGGTCGTCGGCATATTCCGGCGGCACCGCATGGGCACCCAGGAAGGTGGTGGCGATGCTGACGGGGCGGTGATCGGAGAGCGCGCGGGCGGCGCGCAGCATCTTCACCTCATCCGCCAAGGTCAGGCCGTAGCCTGACTTCACCTCGACCGTTGTCACGCCTTCGGCCAGCAGCGCGTCGAGACGGGGCAGGGCCTGACAGATCAGCGTGTCCAGGGTGGCGGCACGGGTGGCGCGCATGGTGGAGACGATGCCGCCGCCAGCCCGCGCAATTTCCTCATAGGACGCGCCCTGCAGGCGCAGTTCGAATTCATGCGCGCGGTCGCCGGCATGGACCAGATGCGTATGGCAATCGATCAGGCCGGGCGTGACCCAGCGGCCCTGGAGATCGGTGGCCTGTGCCGCGTCGAAGGCAGGGGCTTCGGCTGCGGGGCCGGCGAAAATGATGCGGCCATGCTGCGCAGCAATTACCCCATCCTCGATGATCCCCAGACCGGGCAGGTCGGGGCGCATGGTGGCCAGCCGCGCATGGGTCCAGAGATGGTCAGCCTGCATGGGGGTCCTCCCGCACCTCGCCATCCCGGCTTTCGACGGGATGACGGGAAAGAAGCGGGTGATCGAAGAACCCATGCCGCATGTCCGACCCCTTTCCCCGCTGAACCGTATGGCGTCTGTCGCGCCCGTTTTGGCCTGTTTTATGTCTATACATTATTTATGTCTATACATTAATATGGGGTCTGTGACGAAATTCTGGGGGTGGGTGATGGCCGGGTTCTGGTTTCAGCAGGCGCTGCTGCCGGGCGGTTGGGCGGATGGGGTGCGGGTCGTGGAGCAGGGCGGGGTGATCAGTGCCGTGACCGCCCATGCCGCCCCGGAACCGACCGATGAACGCCACGCCATCGCCCTGCCCGGCCTGCCCAACCTGCATTCCCATGCCTTTCAGCGCGGGATGGCGGGGCTGGCGGAGGTGCGGGGGCCGGGGGAGGATAGTTTCTGGACCTGGCGGGAGGTGATGTATCGCTTCGCCCACCGCATCGGCCCCGATGAGATGCAGGCCATCGCCGCCATGGCCTTTGTCGAGATGCTGGAGGGCGGGTTCACGCGGGTGGGGGAGTTCCACTATATCCACCAGGATGTGGATGGTGCCGCCTATGCCAACCCGGCGGAGATGGGGGTGAGGCTGGCCTTTGCTGCGGCGGAGACGGGGATCGCGCTCACCCTGCTGCCGGTTTTGTACCAGTATGGCGGGTTCGGCGGGCAGGCGCCGGGGCCGGGGCAGAAGCGCTTCATCAACAGCATTGATGGCTTCGCACGGGTGATGGAGGGCGGTCGGTCGGCGGTGGCCACCCTGCCCGACGGAGTGGTGGGGGTGGCCCCGCACAGCCTGCGTGCCGTCACGCCGGACAGCCTGTCCTTTGTGCCCGCCCTGGCGGCGGGCGGCCCCATCCATATCCATATTGCCGAGCAGATCAAGGAAGTGGCCGATTGCCATGCCTGGTGCGGGCAGCGGCCCGTGGCGTGGCTGTTCGACCATGCGGATGTCGATGGGCAATGGTGCCTGGTCCATGCCACCCATATGGATGCGGCGGAAACGGCGAAGCTGGCGGCCAGCGGGGCCGTGGTGGGCCTGTGCCCGATTACCGAGGCCAATCTGGGCGATGGGATATTCAATGGCCGCGACTATCAGGCGGCAGGCGGGCTGTTTGGCATCGGATCGGACAGCAATGTCCTGATCGATGCGGCAGAAGAACTGCGCAGCATGGAATATGCCCAACGTCTGGCCCACCGGGCGCGCAATGTGCTGGGCCGGGCCGATACGCCGTCCACGGGGCGGGTGCTGTTTGAGGGCGCGCTGATGGGGGGCGCGCGGGCGCTGGGGCAGAAGGATGTGGGCCTGTCGGTAGGGGCGGCGGCGGATTTCGTGACGCTGGACGCCACACAGCCCAGTCTGGCGGCGCGGCGGGGCGACGCCTTGCTGGACGGGTTCATCTTTGCAGGCCAGCGCATGGTGGACGGGGTTTGGCGGCGGGGCCGGCGCGTGGTAAGCGGGGGCCGCCATATCGTGCGCGACGCCGTCGCCGCGCGTTACCGTCTGGCGCTGGGAACCATCCTGTCATGAGTTTGGACGATACAACCCTATCGCTGCATGCCCGCATCCGGGCCGATATTGAGGGCGCGATCCTGTCGGGCACCCTGCGCCCCGGCGACCGTATCCCGTTCGAACATGAGTTGATGGCGCAGTATGGCTGCGCCCGCATGACGGTGAACAAGGCGCTGACGGGGCTGGTGGAGGCGGGGCTGCTGGACCGGCGCAAACGGGCGGGGACCTTTGTGTCGCGCCCGCAGATCCATATGGCGGCGCTGGCCATCCCCGATATCCAGGCAGAAGTGACGGGGCGTGGCCAGATTTACCGCCTGGAACTGCTGTCGCGCGACGTGTTACCGGCAGCGTCGGTCGATCCGGAGCGGATGCGGCCACCACGTGGGGCCAAGGTACTGGCGCTGACCTGCCGGCATCTGGCCGATGGCGTGCCCTTTGCCGTGGAGGAACGGTTGATCAGCCTGAAAGCCGTGCCGGAAGCAGCACAAGCGGATTTCAACAGCGTGGCACCCGGCTCCTGGCTGCTGGCGCATGTGCCCTGGACAGAGGCC
>CALRNG020000393.1:0-4210 GCA_943369495.1 Rhizobium sp. Q54 | reverse complement strand
GTGGAGCCGGTGCAGCCTCCCACCAAGGTCAGGATGAAGAACAACGCCACCGGCCCAGGCCCCCAGGCCAGGTAGTCGGTTGAGGCGAAACCCGTCGTGGTGATCAGCGAGACGCAGTTGAAGACCGAATGGCGGATTGCCTCCATCGGGTCCAGATGGTCTTTGGCGATCACATAAAGGGCCAGCAAGCCTGAAACGATCAGGGTGAAGGCGGTATAGTTCCGGACCTGGCTGTCGCGCCAGAGTGCCTTGGTATCGCCCTTGATCATGGAGATGAAGCGGACAAAGGGCAGGCTACCCAGGAACATGAACAGCGCCAGGGTCCATTCCACGCCTGCATTCTGAAAAAAACCGACCGATGTATCCTTGGTGGAGAAGCCGCCGGTGCCCAGAGCCGTCATTGAGTGGTTGATGGCGTCGAACATCGGCATACCGGCCAGGCGCAGCATGATGATGCAGGCAATGGTCAGCGCCAGATAGACCCAGCCGAATCCCAGCGCCATGTCGGCGGCGCGCGGCACCACCTTGTCCGACTTGTCGGAGGATTCGCTGCGGAACAGCTGCATGCCGCCGACCCGCAGGAAGGGCAGGATCACGATCCCCATGCCGACAATGCCGATACCGCCCAGCCAGACCAGCAGTGACCGCCACAGCAGCAGGCCTGGCGGCAGGGTCTGCACCGTGGCATAGGCGCTGGCCCCAGTCGTGGTCAGGCCGGACATCGCCTCGAAATAGGCGTTGGCATAGGTCAGGCGCTGTTCCGCCAGGGTGAAGGGCAGGGCGGCAAACGCCCCCACCACGATCCAGGCGAAGGTGGTGAGCACGAAGGTCTGACGCAAAGACAAGGCAATGCGGTCGGCCCGATTCGTCAGCATCAGCAGGACGCCAAAGAACAGGGTCAGCCCGGAGGACACGGCAAAGACCCGCCAATCATCCTGGCCCGCCGCCAGATCGGCAATCATCGGCGCCACCATCGCCAGCGCGATGACGGACAAAAGCGCACCGATCACATAGAAGATGGGACGGACGTCCAGGGAGAGCATGGCACTCCGACGGTTTGACGGGAAACCGCGGCCCGTGGGGCGCGGAATGCGTCACACACCCTTGTTGAAGGCGGCATGGCAGTCAAGCCCGCTGTGCCCACCCCCGGAAAGAGAACGGCCGGGGACAAGCCCCGGCCGTTGCTGGCGATCAGATCACGGGGATCACTCGATCCCCAGGGCCGCCTTATACAGTTCCAGAAGCGCGTCCATTTCCTGGCGGTCTTCCTTTTCCATCCGGCGGATGCGGATGATCTGGCGCATCACCTTGGTATCAAAGCCGGTGCCCTTGGCCTCGGCATAGATGTCCTTGATGTCGTCCTGAATACCCTTCCTTTCTTCCTCAAGGCGCTCTATGCGCTCGATGAAGGAACGCAGGCGGTCGGCCGCGATTCCGCCGACATCATTGGAGGTTGCGGCGTCAGACATGGTGTCTCTTACCTTGGCAAGTATGTTGGAAAGTGCCGGGACCTTATCCAGCCGGGGCCATGGACGCAAGCCGGTTGGTGGGGCGGCGGGTGCGTGCTAGGCTAATCACCCAAGCCAGGAGGTTCCATCATGGACGGGCAGCTTACCGACGGCATCCGTTACGCCAGTGAGGAGGATCGCCGAAAGGCGGAAGTGCTTGTTGCATCGTTGGATGCGGCGATGGAGGAATTGGAACGGGAGGGGCCGGCATCTGCGGAAACGGTGGGCCGGATGATGCAGGAACTGGAACAGGAATGGGCGCTGCGCGATGCCGCCAAACGTTCCGCCCGCTGACTTTCCGAGCAACCTTTCCCAACAGGCCATCCGTGATTTATGAGCGATATTACAGGAGAGCCAAGTCTCCTGGGGAACCATAACCGCGCGTGCAACGGCCGTACGACTTTTCCGTCGCTGCGCGGAAATCGCAGATGGAACTGCCATCGGCCATTTCCGGCCAGACATCCCGTCGCGCCGATGGCTGTTCCTAAACGAGCCACCGTTTGTCATTGTTTTCACCCCAACGCGGCGCCAAGTGGTCCGCATTCTGCATCAGGCCCGCGATATGCCACGCCTCCTTCGCTGAGTCTCCCCTACGCTCGCCGCAAAACCAACGCCACACCCACCGCCGTCACAGCCATGCCGCCCACGGCCAGCGGCCCCAGCTTTTCCCCGAACAGTGCCCAGGCCATCAGGGCGGTGACGGGCGGGACCAGATAGAACAGGCTGGCCACCTTCGATGCAGCCCCCCGCCGGATCAGCGCGAACAGCAGGAAGATGGCACCCACCGACAGGACCAGGCAGAGCCATACCAGGGCGAAGATGAAGTCCGCTGTCCAGTCGATCTGCATGGTTTCCATGAACGGCGCGGCGATGGCCAGCACGGTACCCGTCGCCGCATACTGGATGGTGGTGCCGGTGCGCAGATCCATGTCGGCGCAGAAACGCTTCTGGTACAAGGTGCCGATGGAGATGCCCAGCAGGGCCGCCACTGACAGGCCGATGCCCAGCGGCCCGCCGATATTCAGCGACAGCTTCTCCCACACCACCGCTGTCACGCCGGCCAGACCCAGCGCGAAGCCCAGCCATTGCAGGCCCTTGATACGCTCACCCAGCAACGGCCCTGCGACCAGTGCCGTCAGCAATGGCTGCAACCCCACGATCAGGGCAACGGTGCCCGCCGGCAGCCCCTGTTTCAGGGCCCCGAACACACCACCCAGATAAACGCCATGCACCAGAAGGCCAGCCACGGCGATATGCCCCACCGCGCGCCAGGAGGTGGGCCAGGGCGCCTGCTGCCACGCCGACAGGGCCAGCAGCATGACGGCCACCAGCGCCATCCGCCAGAGCAGGAAGGTCAGCGGCTCGGCATGCGGCAGGCCCAGCTTGCCACCGATGAAGCCCGTGCTCCACAGCAGGACGAACAGAGCGGGCGCAGCCTTGCCCCAGTCGGGCGCGGCAGGGCTGCTGGAAGGTGACATGGGGGTGGTCATCGCAACATCCTGAAACGGCAAACGGCCGCCCCCCGGGTGGGGGAGCGGCCGTTGACCTTAAGCACTGACCAGATAACGCGGGGTTACCAGGGATCAGTTGCTGTTCTTACCCTGCTTGGCGACGATTTCGTCGGCGACGTTCTTCGGCACCGGGTCATAGTGCGAGAACTCCATGGTGTAGGAACCACGGCCCGACGTCATGCCACGCAGCTGACCGATATAGCCGAACATGTCGGACAGCGGCACATGGGCTTCGACGGCGATGTTGTTGCCGCGTTCGATCTGGCCCAGGATCGTGCCACGACGACGGTTCACGTCGCCGATCACATCACCCAGGTAATCTTCCGGAACCACAACTTCGACCTTCATGATCGGTTCCAGCAGAACCGGACCGGCCATCTTCATGGCTTCGCGGAAGCAGGCCTTGGCGGCGATTTCGAACGTCAGGGCGTTCGAGTCGACGTCATGGTACTTGCCGTCCACCAGGGTGGCCTTGAAGTCCACAGTCGGATAGCCGGCAATGACACCGTCTTCCTTCTGCATCTGCATGCCCTTGTCGACCGACGGGATGTATTCGCGCGGCACGGTGCCGCCGACCACCTTGTCCTCGAACAGGTAACCTTCGCCACGCTCGCGCGGTTCGAAGATGATCTTCACTTCCGCGAACTGGCCCGAACCGCCGGTCTGCTTCTTGTGGGTATAGGTGTGCGTGACGTTGCGGGTGATCGTCTCACGATAGGCCACCTGCGGACGGCCCATGACGCCTTCCACACCATATTCGGTGCGCACCCGGTCCAGGGTGACTTCCAGGTGCAGCTCGCCCATGCCGCGCAGCAGGGTCTGACCGGTTTCGCGGTCGGTTTCCAGACGCAAGCTGGGGTCGGCACGGACCATCTTGCCGATGGCAGCGCCGAACTTGTCCTGGTCGGTGCGGTTCTTCGGCTCGATGGAGACGGAGATAACGGGCTCGGGGAAGCGCATGCGCTCCAGCACCACCGGCTCGGTCGGATCGCAGAGCGTGTCACCCGTGTCGGTCTCGGCCAGCGACACGAAGGCGACGATGTCGCCGGCGCGGCACTCTTCCAGATCGTTGGTGTCCTTGGCGAACATTTCCACGATACGGCCGATGCGCTCGCGCTTGCCACGGGTGGCGTTCAGCAGGGTCGTGCCCTTGCCGACGACGCCCGAATAGACGCGCACGAAGGTCAGCGA
>CALRNG020000392.1:0-4231 GCA_943369495.1 Rhizobium sp. Q54 | reverse complement strand
TTCGTAATATTAATGGCCGATACCTCAGTCCAGTATGATCAATGGCTGGTATTGCTGCCCGCAACCCACGGCGGGCTGCACACTTTATCAAGTCAAAATCGCCACCGACATTGCAATGCAGCGAGAGCCGCTGCGTTGCAATGCGACATTCCTGTGTCGCCAGCGTTAGACAAGAGCGGCGGGGGTGCGCGTATCACGCCACCTCAGGCGGTTCGCGCGTTTCAGCGTGACTTCCCGGCCTTGAACTCTTCATACCGACTGTCTGGATCGCCCCTACAGGTGATATATCATATAAATATACTGTGGGAGCGGTAACAAATGCTGTTGACGACCCGCTCTCATTAGATAATAGTGCCTTTCAAAATATGGGATACGCACTGGAGATCAAGGGATCGTTCCCCATCCTTCGGTGCGTGGGCAAATCATCGAAAAGCCAAGTAGGGAGGTCACTCGTGAAGAAGTGTTTAGTCAGCCGTCGCGGACGGCTGCTGAGCGGCACCGCCATTGCTGCCGCAGCTTTTGTCGGCGTCGCGTTGCCAGCGTTGGCACAGTCCACCCCCGCAGCGAATGACGTGCTTGAAGAGGTGGTGGTCACCGGCTCGCGCATCCCGCGCGCCTTCTCCGCCCCGACGCCCGTGAATGTGGTGGGCGCTGAAGAGGTAAAGCTGTCCGGCAATGTCAATATCGAGAAGATGTTGGCGCAGCTGCCGCAGGCTGTTGCCTCGCAGCTGGGCAGCGCCACCTCCAACACGGTTCCGGGCGGCTTCGCCGATGTGAACCTGCGCGGCTTTGGCGCCACCCGCAATCTGGTGCTGGTCAATGGCCGCCGCTTTGCCATCTATGGTCCGGAGCAGGTGACCGACCTGAACACCATTCCGTCCACCCTGGTGGCGCGCACGGAAATCGTCACGGGCGGTTCGTCAGCGGTCTATGGTTCGGACGCGATTACGGGCGTCGTGAACTTCATCATGCGCGACGATTTCGAAGGTGTCGAAGCCCGCGCCCAGATCAATCTGGACCAGCCGACGACCACGCCGACCTATAATGTCGACATCACGGCGGGTGGCAATTTTGCCAATGGACGCGGCAATATCGTGGTGGCCGGCAACTTCCTGGACCGTGGCGCCATTACGCGCGGCGACCGGGGCAGCTTCGCCTATGACAGCCTGTCCGATGGCTGCGTCGTCAAGGGCTCCGGCAGCGCCAATGGCGCCGGCACCCCCTTCAGCCCGCCGGCGGGCCAGGGCTGCGTCGCCGGCGGTGGCGAGCCGGGCTTCATCCGGGGCGGGTCGGGCGATATCCCGAACGGCCGCTTCTCCGGCATCCCGTCCTTCGGCGGGTCCAATGCGGCGTTGAATGCGGCCTATACCGCTGCCGGCCTGGGTTCGCTCGGATCCAGAGGCTTCACCTTCAACGATGCTGGCACCACGGCCCGCCCGGCGGTCACGCCGCAGGATGATTTCAACCTGGGTCCCGACAATTACCTGATCCAGCCGCAGCGCCGTGTGATGCTGAACAGCTTCGGCCATTATGATTTCACGGACAAGATCCGTGGCTTCATGGAGCTGCATTACTCCAACAATGTCGTCGACGCCCGCCTGGCCCCGACCAATGTCGGCGCGCCGACCCTGTTCAACGTCACCAACCCCTATCTGTCGTCGTCCATGCAGGAAGTTCTCCGCCAATTGGACCAGGCGGAAACGGGCACGACCACGGTAACCAGCGGTACGGCCACCCGCACCAATACGCGCGGCGACGGTCTGGCCGTTATCACGGCCGGGCGCCGCTATGTGGAGGTCGGCCCGCGCCGTGCCACGGAACGCCGCAACACCTATCGCGGTGCCTGGGGCTTTGACTGGGATATGGGCAGCGCGTCAGAGGATTTCCTCTCCGACCTGAATTTCAACACCTATTACACCTACGCCCGCACCGAGAATACGCTGCTGCTCCAGAACGCCATTTCTCGTTCGCGCCTGCAGGCCTCGCTGCTGGCCAATGGCACCACGCCGCCGGTCTGTAACATCTTTGGCGCCAATATCTCCGCCGCCTGCCGCACAGCCATCGCCATCAATGCCACCAATTCCACCATCGCGACGCAGCAGACGGCGCAGGCCAGCGTGACGGGCAAGCTGTTCCCGATGCCCGCCGGTGATGTCGGTTTTTCGACCGGGGTGGAATGGCGTGACACCAGCGCCACCTTCACGCCTGATAGCTTCCTGGCGTCGGGCGATGTGGCCGGCTTCAACCCCGGCCTGCCGACCAAGGGCAGCACCAGTGTGAAGGAAGTGTTCGGGGAACTGAACATCCCGCTGCTGCGCGATCTGCCGATGGTTGATGCGCTGGAGGCCAACGGCGCGTTCCGTTATTCGGATTATTCCCTGTCGGGTATCGGGTCGGTCTGGACCTATTCCGGCGGTCTGGATTATCGCGCCACAAGCGATATCGCCTTCCGTGGGCAGTATCAGCGCGCCATCCGCGCGCCCAACGTCAACGAGCTGTTCGGCGGCATCAACCGCGTGGTCAGCGTGGCCACCGACCCCTGTTCGTCCCGGGCGCCTGCGGCACAGCAGACGGCGGCGGTGCGGGCCATCTGCGCCGCCACGGGGGTGCCGGCTGCCAATATCTTCACGGCGGCGGTGCAGCCCAACACCATCTTCGGCGCCGATTTCGGCGGCAACCCGAACCTGCGGGAGGAACGGTCCGACACCTACACGTTCGGCACTATCCTGACGCCGGAATTCGTGCCCGGCCTGAACCTGTCGGTCGATTATTTTAAGATCAAGCTGGATGGCGCCATTTCGGCCCTGGGCGGCGGCCTGCAGAACACCCTGAACCTTTGCTACAACGTCATCCAGGACGCCAATAGCGAGTTCTGCCGCGCCATCAACCGCAGCCCGACGACGGGCGAGATCAACGATCCGTTTGTGGCCAAGATTCTGAACGCCAATACGGGCCGGCTGCAGACCTCGGGCATCGATCTGGCCGCACGTTATTCCTTTGCCGCCGATTTCGGTTTCCCCGGCCTGTCGGATGTCTCGTCCTTTGACATTTCCACCAGCTACACCTTCCTGGATGATTTCACCTCCACCCCCGTGGCGGCGTTCCCCAACATCCAGAACCATTGTGAGGGTTCGTTCGGCCCGACCTGCGGCCAGCCGCTGCCGGTCTGGCGGGGTAGCACGCGCGTCAGCTGGAATGTGGATGCGTTGCAGCTGTCAGTCCGTCACCGCTATATCGGCAAGGTCACGACCGACCGCTACATCGTGCCCAAGCGCCAGGGTTCCACCGCCACCCCGGCGCTGGAGAGCATCGCCTATCCGACGTTGAAGGCGCAGAACTACTTCGACGTCTCCTTCAATTATGATTTCAGCGAGAGCCTGCAGGTCTTCGGTGGCGTGAACAATGCGTTCAACAACCGCCCGCCGATCACCACGCAGGGGCCGAACGCCAACACCTTCTCTGCCACCTATGACGTGCTGGGGCCGGAGTTCTTCCTGGGTGCCACGGTGAAGTTCTAAGCCAAGGAAACCCCTCTCCCGCCCGTGGGCGGGAGAGGGGTATGATCGGGAGGGTGAAGATGTTCGACCGCCGTTCGCTTGTCATGGGTGCCGGTGCGATGGCTGGGGCCGGCATGGTCGCCGGGGCCGCCACCGCCAAGACCCAACCGGCCCCGGGCGGGCCGTTTCAGGTCTTTCAGGCAGATATCCGACAGTTCGGGGCCAAGGGCGACGGCAGCGCCATCGACACGCCCGCCATCAACAAGGCCATCGATTACGTGGCCGAACGCGGCGGCGGCACCGTCTATTTTCCGCCCGGAACCTATGCCTGCTACACGATCCGGCTGAAAAGCCGCATCACGCTTTATCTGGAACAGGGTGCCACGATCCTGGCGGCGGCCCCCACCGATACCCAGGGCTATGACCATCCTGAACCCATCCCGGAATGGAACAAGTATCAGGATTTCGGCCATAGCCATTGGCGCAACAGCCTGATCTGGGGCGAGGGGCTGCACGATGTTGCCATCATCGGTCCCGGCCTCATCTGGGGTAAGGGGTTGGGCCGTGGCGATGGCAAGGATAACTGGCTGAAGGACCCGTCCGGTCCCGGCACCGGTAACAAGGCCATCGCACTGAAATGGTGCCGCAACGTCCTGCTGCGCGATTTCAAGGTGCTGGAGGGGGGATGGTTCGCCCTTCTGGCCACCGGTGTGGACAATATGACCATCGACAAT
>CALRNG020000391.1:0-4238 GCA_943369495.1 Rhizobium sp. Q54 | reverse complement strand
TGTTCCCTCAAACGCCGGGCGGACGCATCCGCGTCCTTGGCTTACGCGACCACGCGGTCGCGGGCCGGCAGTCGCCGGCCTCCATTGGGCATGTATGCCCAATGGCCTCACACCGGGTCCGGCACCTTCGTCCGCATTGTCACAAACTCCTCCGCCGCCGTCGGGTGCAGGCCGATCGTGTTGTCGAAGACCTGCTTGGTGGCGCCGGCATTCATGGCGACCGCCACCCCCTGGATCATCTCCGGCGTATCGGCCCCCACCATGTGACAGCCCACCACCTTCTGTGTGGCCCGGTTCACCACCAGCTTCATGAAGGTGCGTTGATCGCGGCCTGACAACTGATGGCGCATCGGCTTGAAGTTAGTGCGGTAGATATCGACGCCGCCGGGCAGGGTCGCGCGGGCCTGTTCCTCGGTGATGCCCACCGTGGCGACCGGCGGGATGGAGAAGACGGCAGTGGGGATATTGTCATAATTCACGTCGCGCGGGCGGTTGCCATACAGGCGGTCGGCCAGCACATGCCCCTCCGCCAGGGCCACCGGCGTCAGGTTCACGCGGTTGGTGACATCGCCCAGGGCATAAATCGACGGTACCGACGTCTGGTACTGGTCATTGACGGTAATGGCCCCGGCCTTGTCCGTCTCCACGCCCACATTCTCAAGGCCCAGGCCATAGGACATGGGCTTGCGCCCGATGGCATAGACCACGGCGTCGCATTCCAGCACGCTGCCGTCCGACAGATGGGCCAGCAGACCGCTTTCCGTCTTCTCGATCCGGCTGATGATGGTGTTCAGTTTCAGGTCGATGCCGGCCTTGCGCACCTCATCGGCCACGAAATCGCGCACATCCTTGTCGAATCCGCGCAGGATCTGCGCACCCCGGTAAAGCTGCGTCACCTGCGCGCCCAGACCGTTGAACAGGCTGGCAAATTCCAGCGCGATATAGCCGCCGCCGGCCACCACCACACGGCGCGGAAAGGTCTTCAGGTAGAAGACCTCGTTCGACGTGATGCCATAGTCCTTGGCACCCGGTTCGGACGGCAGTTCCGGCCAGCCGCCGGTCGCGATCAGGATACGTTCCGCCGTCACCCGCCGTCCATTCACCTCCACCGTATGGGCATCGACGATGGTGGCGCGGCCTTCGAAGATGGTGACGCCAGCGCCTTCCAACAGGCGGCGATAGATGCCGTTCAGCCGGTTGATCTCCGTATCCTTGGCCGCGATCAGGGCGTTCCAGTCATGGCGGACATTGTCGGCGCTCCACCCGAAGCCGGCAGCATCGGCAAAGGCCTGGCCATATTCGGCGCCATAGACCAGCAGCTTTTTCGGCACGCAGCCGACATTGACGCAGGTGCCGCCGAAATAGCGTTCCTCCGCCACGGCCACCCGCGCCCCATGCCCCGCCGCAATGCGCGACGCCCGCACCCCGCCAGAGCCGGCGCCGATGGTGAACAGGTCGAAATCATACTGGGACATGGGGGCGGTTCCTGTGGATGAAGGGGTCGGATCAAATGTAGGGATGTGGGCGCATCAGTGATGTGACGGGGATCGCATCCCCGTCATGCGCCTCCCCAGGCCACGAAATGCGGGTTGCGGAAGTTCGGGGCCTTGCCATAGGGGAAGGGCTCGCCATCAAGCAGGGTCAGGCAGCCGCCTGCCCCGATCAGCACGGCATGGCCCGCCGCGATATCCCATTCACAGGTCGGGCCTAAGCGGGGATAGACATCCCCCACCCCTTCCGCCAAAAGGGCGAATTTCAGCGAGCTGCCCGCCGCCACCCGGGCCGCCACGCGCCGCCCGGTCAGGAATTCCTCCAATGCCGTGTCATCGGCATGGCTGCGCGATGTCAGGACGGTCAGACCCCTGGCAGGCACGGGGCGAACCTGGATCGGTTCATCCTTCTGCCCCTTGCCGCCGCGCACAGCGGTGCCGGGGCCGGATGCCGCATAGATCGTGCCGCCGACCGGCAGCATGACCACGCCCAGTGCCGGCGCGCCGCCCTGAATCAGGGCGATATTCACCGTGAACTCGCCATTGCGCTTGATGAATTCCTTGGTCCCGTCCAGCGGATCGACCAGCCAGAAGGTACCCGACGAGATATCGGGAATGCGGCCCGCCGCCACCTCCTCCTCCGTCACCACCGGAATGTCGGGGGTCAGCGTGTGCAGGGCCGCCAGGATGATGGCGTCGGCGTCATTGTCGGCGGCGGTGACGGGGCTGCCATCGGCCTTCTGGATCGCCTCCGTCCCCGCCTCGTAATGGCGTAGGATGGCGGCGGAGGCCTGTTCAGCGGCGGCACGGACGGCGGGCAGCAGGGCCGACAACTCTTTGGCAGACAGCATTCTCAAACTCTCATCACGCCGCGTCTGCGGCTTTCGCGGAATGGATCAGACGCCACAGCACGGGCGCCGTGGCGGGCATATCGACATGGGTGACGCCATGGTCGGCCAGCGCATCGACCAGAGCGTTGATGATGGCGGGACAGGCGCCGATGGCCCCGGCCTCCCCCGCCCCTTTCAGGCCCAGCGGGTTGGTGGCGCACGGCACGGGCCGCAGGGAGAAATCGATCATGGGCAGATGGTCGGCGCGCGGCATGGCGTAATCCATGAAGGACCCGGTCAGCAACTGGCCTGAGTCCGTATCAAAGCGGATCAGTTCCAGCAGCGCCTGCCCCATCCCCTGCGCGATGCCGCCATGCACCTGCCCCTCCAGCAGCAGCGGGTTCAGCACCGTGCCGAAATCATCAACAACGGTATAGCGTTCGATGCGTGGCACGCCCGTGTCGATCTCCACCGAGATTTCAACGACATGCGTGCCATTGGGGAAGGTGTTGGAGGGCGGACTGTATTTGCCCTTGCCCCGAAAGACGTTGCCGTCAGCGTCCGGCGTGGCCGCTGCCGCCACCTCTGTGAACGGCACGAAGCGGTTGGAACCGGTCACGGCAAAGCCCCCGCCGGCGTCCGTCACCTCGAACCGCAGGTTCTCCTCATCTGTCTCCAGCAGCTTTGCCGCCACGGGCTTTGCCTGCGTGATGACATCCGCCGCCCCCTCGCGCACGGCGGCACCGCCCGTGGGGATGGACCGCGACCCACCGGTGCCGCCGCCGGTCTTCACCTGCTGGCTGTCGCCCTGCACCATGGAAATGGCGTCGGGCGCGATGCCCAGAACCTCGGCAATGACCTGTTTATAGGCCGTCTCATGCCCCTGCCCGTTCGATTGCGTGCCAATTAGCAGCAGGACGGACCCGTCCGGCTTCACCAGCAGTTCCGCCGCCTCCGGCGCACCACCGGAACAGGCCTCAATATAAGTCGCAATACCCAGGCCCAGCAGCCGCCCCTCGGCCCGCGCCCTGGCACGGCGCGCGGGGAACCCGGCCCGGTCGGCGCGTTCCAGCGCGGCCTCCAGCGTGCCGGCGAAATCGCCGCTGTCATAGATATGGCCCATGGGCGTGCGATAAGGCATGGCCGATGGCGGAATGATGTTCAGACGGCGGAAGCTGGCCGGGTCCTGCCCGATCTCCCGCGCCGCCTTGTCGATCAACCGTTCGACCAGATATGCGGCCTCCGGTCGCCCCGCCCCGCGATAGGCGTCCACGGGCTGCGTATGGGTATAGACGCCCCGCACGCGGGCATAGAGGGCGGGGATGGTGTAGACGCCCGACAGCATCTTGGTCTGGCCATCGGTCTGGATATAGGTGGCGTAGTTCGACAGGTAGGCGCCCATATTGGCGATGATGTCGGCGCGCAGGCCCAGGATGCGGCCTTCGGCGTCCAGCGCCAGTTCGGCCACACTGACATTGTCGCGGCCATGATCGTCGGACAGGAAGGCTTCTGCCCGGCTGCTGGTCCACGCCACCGGCGCGCCAACCTTCCGCGCCGCAAAGCAGGCCAGCACATATTCAGGATAGCAGAACAGCTTCATCCCGAATCCGCCGCCCACCTCATGCGTCAGCACATGGAATCGGGCCTTATCCTCACCGAAGATGCCGGCCAGCATGTCGCGCATGTCATGCACGCCCTGGCTGCCCACGGTCAGGCGGGTGATATCGGCCCCGGCATCATGTTCGGCCAGACAGGCACGGCCCTCCAGCGGGTTGGCGGACAGGCGGTTATTGATCAGGTCCAGGCGGACAATGCGCGCGGCCCTGGCAAAGGCCTCCTCCGTCGCCGTCCGGTTCCCCTTTTCCCAGTCATAGGCCAGGTTGGCGGGCACATCGCCATGCACCTGCGCCGGGTGGGA
>CALRNG020000390.1:0-4239 GCA_943369495.1 Rhizobium sp. Q54 | reverse complement strand
TTATACCATCAAGGGTGTTCAAAAACTTCTGCGCGAGTCGCGGGGATTGGCCGGCCTGCCCCCGCCCGGTACCCGCATGCCCAGCCTGTTTGATGAGGATGAGGCGGGCGACGACGGCATGGCCGAGGAATTGGCCCTGATGGTCGCGCAGGCGGAGCAGGATGAAACGCCATCCCCCGAAAAGAAGGCCGCGCCTAAGCGCCGGGTCAAACAGAGCCTGTCGCCGGAGGTCCGGGAAATCCTGTCTGAAATCCTGATGGATTTGACGGCCCTGCGCCGGCTGCTGGACTGACGTCCCCACCTTGTACCAGCGCCTTGAAATACCGACAGGTCGGCATTTCAAGCTTCGGCGGCATGGGCCGCCGCCGCGCCCATCCCCGTTCCCTTCATTTTCCGTGAACGCAGCCCATCATTTGCCAATCGACTCATGTCCGTTTAAGCTGTATACAGGTTTTCGAGTTATGAAACATAACAATGAGGGAGCGGTCGATGGGCGCGAGTTTCCCCCTGAACGCCTGGTATGTGGCGGCCTATGATGTGGAGGTGGGGCGCAAGCTGCTGTCCCGCACGATCTGTGGCAAGCAGGTTGTTCTATATCGGAAATTGGATGGGTCGGCGGCGGCGCTGGCCGATGCCTGCTGGCATCGTCTGTTGCCCTTGTCGCTGGGCCGGCTGGAGGAAGACCGGGTGATCTGCGGCTATCACGGTCTTGCCTATGATGATACGGGGCGGTGTGTATACATGCCGTCGCAACAGACCATCAACCCATCTGCCTGCGTGAAATCCTATCCGCTGGTGGAGCGTTACCGGTTCTTGTGGATATGGCCGGGTGACCCGGCGCTGGCCGATCCCGCCCTGATCCCCGATATCCACTGGAACAATGATCCCGCCTGGGCCGCCGATGGCAAGGTCATCCATGCCAAGTGTGATTACCGGCTGGTGGTCGATAATCTGATGGACCTGACGCACGAAACCTTTGTGCATGGCAGTTCCATTGGCAACCATGCCGTGGCAGAGGCGCCGTTTACCGCCACCCATTCCGACAAGACGGCCACCATCACCCGCTGGATGGTGGATATTGAGGCCCCGCCCTTCTGGGCCGATAATCTGGGTCGCAAGGACCATGTCGACCGCTGGCAGATCATCAATTTCACGGCCCCCTCCACCATCATCATTGAGGTCGGCGTGGCCCCGACCGGCACCGGCGCGCCGGAGGGAGACCGGTCCAAGGGGGTGGATGGCCGCGTCATCAACTGCCTGACGCCGGAGACGGAGACCACCTGCCATTATTTCTGGGCCTTTGCGCGTAATTTCGACATCCACAACCAGGCCCGCACCCACAAGATCCGCGAGGGCGTGGCTGGCATCTTCCGTGAGGATGAAAAGATACTGGAGGCGCAGCAGAAGGCCATCGACGCCAATCCCGGCCATATCTTCTACAACCTGAATATCGACGCGGGATCGATGTGGGCGCGGCGTCTGATCGACCGGATGGTCGAGCACGAGAGCCGCCCCGCACTGGCCGCCGCCGAATAGGGGGGGACGCATGAGCTACAACAAGGAAGCGGCACAGACGGTGCGGGCGCTGGCCGGCATCCGTGACCTGATCCTGCGGGGCGATGTGGCGCCGGGCGAACGGCTGTCAGAGCCGGGGCTGGCGGAACGGCTGGGCATTTCCCGCACGCCGATCCGCGCGGCACTGGCCCGGCTGGAGCAGGAAGGCCTGCTGGAGCGGGTGCCGGCGGGCGGGCATATTCCCCGCCGCTTTACGCTGGCAGAAGCCCTCGACGCTATTGAGCTGCGCGGCGTTCTGGAGGGAACGGCGGCCCGGCTGGCGGCGGAACGTGGGGTGGAACCACGCCGGATGCTGGCCATCAACCGGGTGCTGGACGCCATTGACGCGGCCCTGGCGCCCAATCCGTCCGATCCGCCGCTGGAACGCTATATGGCGCTGAATGCGGAGTTCCACGCCCTGCTGTCCGGTCTGTCGGGCAGCGAGACCATTGAGCGGGAGATTGACCGTATCACCGGCCTGCCTTTTGCCTCACCCAGCGCCTTTCTGGACAAGCCGGGTTCGGTGGTTGTGCCACATTCGCTGGTTCTGGCCCAGGCCCAGCATCGCGCCATGGTGGAGGCCATCAGCCTGCGCGAAGGGTCGCGGGCCGAGGCGGTGGCGCGTGAGCATGCGCGGCTGGCGCGGCGCAATCTGGAACAGGTGATGGAGGGGGATGGCGATGCAAGACGCCGCTTCCCCGCCCTGGCGCTGGTCGCCGGCTGAAGAATTTGGAGAATATCCATGAAGAATGATGCCATCTGGCTGGATGCAATCGTTATCACAGCCCAGGACATTGCCGATGGTGTGCGCCGGGTCGAATTCGCCGCCGCCACCCCCCTGTCCGCCTTTGATCCCGGCTCGCACATTGCCATCCGCACCAGCATCGCCACCGGTCACGCCATCCGGACCTATTCCTGTCTGCCCGACGCCGCACCGGGCCATGTGGCCGTGGGCGTGAAGCTGCATCCCAACAGCCGGGGCGGATCGCGGTTCATGTTCAGCCTGGGGGTCGGTGAGAAGGTGCGGATCACGACGCCGGAGAACCGGTTTGAGCTGTCCTGGCGGGCGCCGGATTATCTGCTGCTGGCCGGCGGCATCGGCGTTACACCGATCTTCGGCATGGCGCAGGCGCTGATGGCACGCGGTGCCAAGGTTCGCATGGAGTATGGTGGGCAGAGCTTGGCGGGGATGCCCTTCCTCGAACCACTGCGCGGCTTGCTGGGCGACCGGCTGACCCTGTACCCGCAGGATCAGGGCGCGATGATCGATCTGGACGGGGCCATCGCCAACCTGTCCGCCGAGGGTGAGCTGTATATCTGTGGCCCCCTGCCGATGCTGGAGGCGGCCAAGCGCGCCTGGACCACAGCCGGCCGGCCGGTCAGCCGCTTGCGGTATGAGGTGTTCGGCGACACGGGCCGCTTTACCGAAGCTCCCTTTACCGTCAGCGTGACCGGTTATCCCGGACAGGTGACGGTACCGCCCGACCGCTCGCTTCTGGACGCGCTGAGTGATGCCGGTATCCCCATGATCCATGATTGCCGGCGGGGCGAATGCGGGCTGTGCGCGGTGGAGGTTCTCTCCCACAACGGGGAAATCGATCATCGCGACGTCTTCCTATCGGAGGCGGAAAAGGCCGAGGGCACAAGGCTGTGCGCCTGCGTCTCCCGTATCGCGGGCGGTCATGCTGTGATCGACACGGGCTATCGCGCCTGAGCCTGACGCCATTGCAATTGCGGCAAACGGATATCTGAGCAAGAATGGGGGGCCTTCCCCCTTCTTGCTGTCGGAACGGGCCGTATGGACGCTATCAAGGAACGCAGCCTGCGCCTGGAGGATCTGGCCCGCCAGGCCGGCGTATCCGTCTCCACCGTGTCGCGGGCATTGAGTGGCATTGGCGTCGTCAATGCCAAGACCAGACGGCGTATCCAGGAACTGGCCGATGCCGCCCAGTATGACGCCCCACCCCGGCGGGTGCGGCAACCGGCGCGGGACAGCGTGCCCCTGGTGACCGTCGTGATGCCGCCGGTACATGAGGGTGGCCAGAGTGTGGACCCGTTCAGCCTGGGCCTGATCGGTGGGATCAGTCTGGCCATGCGGGAACGTGGCCTGGACATGGCCATCAGCCACGCCGCGCCGGCGGATGGGCGGGCGCTTGCGGGCTTCCTGGACGAAAGCCGGGCGGACGGCCTGATCTTCCTAGGCCAGAGCCAGTTGCACGAGGCGCTGAACCGCTTGGCGCGTGAGGGGCGGCGCTTCGTCGTCTGGGGCGCGGTGGAGGCGGATCAGGCCTATTGCTCCATCGGCAGCGACAATATCAGGGGCGGCCACCGCGCCGCCATCCATCTGGCCCGGCTGGGCCGCCGCCGCATCGCCTTTCTGGGGGATGTGCACACGATCGAACTGTCGCAGCGCCATCAGGGCTATGTGGCCGCCTTGGTTGAAGCGGGCCTGGAGCCTGACCCGCGCCTGCACCGCCGGTGCCGGTTGGTGCCCGATGCGGCGGCAGAGGCGGTGGATGATCTGGTTGATCAGGGTGTGGCGTTCGACGCGATTGTGGCGGTCAGTGATCTGGTGGCCATTGGGGCCATCCGCGCCTTGAACCGTCGCGGCCTGTCGGTGCCGGGCGATGTGGCGGTGGTCGGCTATGATGATATCGAAATCGCGGCCCACACCCATCCGGCCCT
>CALRNG020000389.1:0-4263 GCA_943369495.1 Rhizobium sp. Q54 | reverse complement strand
TGGTGAATGCTGGCTCGCTGTATTGAACAGAGGACAGGCCTTGGCGGAGAAGAAGGCATATCCCCTGCGCATCGGCGCAGACGTGCTGGAGGCCATGCAGCGCTGGGCCGACGACGATCTGCGCAGCCTGAACGCCCAGATCGAATATGTGTTGCGTGCCCAGCTGCGTCAGGCCGGGCGGTTGCGGCCGCCGGCCTTGACGCCGGCGGTGGAGGAGAAAGAGTAAGGGGCCCCTTATCAGGCCGCCGCCACGATCTCTCCCACCGCCGGCAGGTTCAGCATGTCCAGGGTCACGCCTTCGCGGGCCGCGAAAGCGCCGGGGAAGCGTTGGGCCGCGTCGCGCTCAATGGCGGCCATGGCCGCGTCATCATGATCGGGGTCATGGTGGAACAGGCAGAGGCGCTTGGCGCCCGCCGCCTCCATCAGCTTCACACCCTCGTTCCAGGTCGAATGACCCCAGCCGACCCGCGTGGCGTATTCCGCCTCGGTATAGGTCGTGTCATAGACCACGACATCCGCGCCATCGATCAGGCGCAGGATATTCTGGTCCAGCTGGCCCGGCACATGTTCGGTGTCAGTGACATAGCAGAAAGACTTGCCTGCATATTCAATGCGATAACCAACGGCACCGCCGGGATGGTTCAGCTCACCGGTCTTCACCACCAGGCCCGGGGCCAGGTCCAGCTGATCGCCGGCATGCAGGTTCTGAAAGCCGATCTTGGCGCGCATCGTGGTCAACGGCACCGGGAATAACGGCTTTTCCATACAGGTGGTCAGCACCTCCCCGATACACGAACAGCCGGACAGGTCGCGGGCGAAGATATCCAGGCTGAAATCCGGGCAATAGCCGGGCTCGAAGAAGGGGAAGCCGTTGATATGGTCCCAATGCGCGTGGCTGAGCAGCAGCGTGGCATTGCGAATGTTATCGCGCAGGAAATGCTTGCCCATCGGGCGCAGGCCCGTGCCGGCATCCAGCACCAGCGTGCGGCCACCCACGGTGACCTCAATGCAGCTGGTGTTGCCGCCATAGGTCAGATGCGAGGCGAAAGCACAGGGGAAGGTCCCGCGCACGCCCCAGAACTTAACCTTGAACTCCATGACACGCCCCTGGGCCGGACATAGCCCGACTGATTGCCCCCGGTTATTGACGGACACATTCCGCCAGACGCCCCGAAGGTTCCACAAAAATAAATGCGACCGTGCCGATGTTCCTGTGATGCGGCACACAGATGCAGTCATGATTCTGTCATGGCCGGTGTGCGATTGGCGGCCTGTGAAACCGCAAGGACGATATTAGGGGGCTCCAGCATCCGCCGACCGCAAGAACCGGGTCGCCGGAATATCCGACGGCTGGCACCTTCGCACCATCCTACCCCGATGGAGCAACCCATGTCCTATATCGTCAGCGGCCTGCAATCCGCCCCCTTTGCCCCCCTGTTCAGCCTGGATGATCAGACGCTGGCCGAACGCGGCATCCGGCGCATGACCGCGCCACAGGACGGTCTGTATCCGTGCCGCGTCACCCTGGCCGATGTGCCGGCGGGCACCAATGTCCTGCTGCTATCCTATCAGCACCAGCCCGCCCACACGCCCTATCGTGCTGAAGGGCCGATCTTCGTCACCGAGGGTCCTGCCGACACGGTGGTGGCACGGGACGAGGTACCATTGATGATGGCCAAGCGCATCCTGTCCGTCCGTGCCTATGACGCCGACGATATGATCGTCGATGCCGATGTCGTGGATGGCAAGGAAGCGGATACCCTGTTCCGCCGCTATCTGTCGCGGACGGACGTCGCCTATCTGCATGTGCATCTGGCCCGGCGTGGATGCTATGCAGGTCGGGTGGATCGGGCCTAACCGACCCGACGATCCTTCTCCGCCGTTCGTTCGATGGTGCGAAGGACGGGGAAGCGGATATGGACGCTGGTGCCCTTGCCCGTGGCCGTCTGGATTACCAGCGTCCCGTCATGCAGGCGCACCAGGGCATTGACCAGCGACAGGCCCAGGCCCGACCCGCCATGGCCCTTGGCCAACCCGCCTTCCAGCTGGGTGAAGGGTTCCAGCGCCTTGGACACCAGGGCCGGGTCCATGCCGATGCCGGTGTCGGACACGGTCAGGCACAGACGGCGGTCAGGTTCGAAACTGGCCGCCAGTTTCACCTTGCCGCCGGCGGGCGTGAACTTGACGGCATTGCCGACCAGATTGATCAGGATCTGCCTGATGGCGCGTTCATCGGCCTGCAGGGCCGGCAGGTCGGGGGAGGCATCCAGGATCAGCCCCAGCCCGCCGCTTTCCGCCAAAGGCTGCATCAGGCGATGGACACCGCGCAGGATGCGGGCCAGATCCAGCGGCTGTTCATTCAACTGGAACTTCCCGGCCTCCAGCCGTGAGAAATCCAGCACATCATTGACCAGCGCCAGCAGATGCTTGCCGCCATCATGGATGTCGCGGGCATGCTCCACATAATGATCGTCAATGGGGCCATAGGCCTGATCGGCGATCAGTTGGGAAAAGCCGATAACGGCGTTCAGCGGTGTGCGCAGCTCATGGCTCATGGTGGCCAGGAACTGCGACTTGGCGAGGTTGGAATTCTCCGCCTCCACCTTGGCCTTGCCCAGTTCTTCCAGCAGCAGGGAATGGCGCTGGATCTCCGACGTCACCCGGTCGATGACGCGGTTATACTGGGCGGCGATCAGCTCCACATCCGATTGCGGCTCCACATGCACCGGCCGGTCGAACTTGCCCTCCCGCCGGTGGCGCTCCATCTCGGCGGCCAGGTCCAGCATGGGCGAGGTGGCGCCATGTTCAGCGATGTTCAGGCCCAGGCGTTCTGCCTCCACATCGATGCGCAGCGGGAAAATCCGGTTGATCACCCGCAGCAGGATATAGCCGCTGCCAAAGGTGAAGACGCCGCAGGCGGCCACGCCCGTCAGCTGCACCCCCAGCTGCTGCCAGCGCGACAGGCCAGTGCCGAACAGAGCGACATCGCCGAACAGGGCCACACACAAGGTGCCCCAGATACCGGCAAACAGATGCACCGGCACGGCCCCCACGGCATCGTCGATCTTCAGCCGGTCCATCAGCACGCCGCCGGCAATCACAATCACCCCGGCCATGGCCCCGATGATGGCCGCCGACCCGGTGCTGACCACCAGAGCGCAGGCTGTGACACCAACCAGACCGCCCAGGATACCGTTGAGGAAATGTTCGACGCGCGGCTTCGGCTCCATCAGCACGGACAGGAAATGCCCGGCCAGACCGCCGGCACAGCCCGCGACCACCGTGTTCAGCAAAACCCCCGGCGCCTTGTCCAGATCACCCAGCACCGACCCGCCATTGAAGCCCAGCCAGCCGAACCACAGGACCAGCACGCCCGACGCCGCCATGGTCAGGTTGTTGCTACCCAGCGCGCGCACGCCGGGATCAAAGCGCCCCGTGCGCGGCCCGATGACCAGGACAGCGGCCAGCGACAGCCAGCCGCCCACGGAATGCACCACGGTGGAGCCGGCGAAATCAATGAAGCCCATGGCCGACAGCCAGCCCTGGCTTTCCGGCCCCGCCATTCCGCCCCAGGCCCAATGGCCGAACACGGGATATATCAGGGCCGACAGCAGGGCCGAAACGACGATATAGCTGCCATAACCCATGCGTTCGGCCACGGCCCCTGACACGATGGTGGTTGCCGTGCCGCAGAACATGATCTGGAACAGGATGAAGACCAGCGGTGTCGCGGCTTCCAGATGGTCGGGCATGAAGCCGCCCGTGCCGACAATGCCCATCCAGCTGGGTCCGAACATCAACGCATATCCGAACAGCCAGAACAGGAAACCGGCGATGCAGAAATCCATCACATTCTTGATGGCGACATTGATGGAGTTCTTGGCCCGGACGAAACCCACCTCCAGCAGGCAGAATCCCAGCTGCATCGCGAAGACCAAGGCCGTCGCGGTCAGGACCCAGAGATGAACGACCGGATCATTCGTCATCCATATCCCCGCCGGCGCCTTCCCCCCTCCCGTCGGGGGTGGGCCGGAAATATTGGTGAAGATTATTGCGTGACACCGCTAACATCCATGCCAACACGGATCATGTTGCATTGCAATCGAACTTTCATGGCGATTCTGCGGGTTCGCTGATGAACAATTGCATGCCGGGGCTGGGATATCGGGCGCTGATGCCCCATGTTAAGGGACGAGATTCCCGCCAACCCATGGATAAGAAACGATGAAATATCTGCATACCATGGTCCGTGTGACCGACCTG
>CALRNG020000388.1:0-4267 GCA_943369495.1 Rhizobium sp. Q54 | reverse complement strand
CTTGCCATAGGGATTGATGGCCAGATACTCAGCCGATTTCAGCCCGCCGCCCGGCGGCGCAACCACGGGAATGTCCAGGCCCTTGTACCGGATCGCCAGCAGGACCCGGGTGACATAGGGGCTGAGCACGACACCATAAAGCTTCATCTTCCCAATCTCCGGTCGGTCGCCCGTACGGCCATCCACCCCTACATAGCGCGATGCGGCACAGGGGGGTAGGGGGCAATGCCCCGCATAGGGCCGTATCCTGCATGCCCGCAGGCTTGACCTGGCCCCCCGCTTGCGGCCATCAAGGCGTCAAGACAATGCCGGGATATGCCGAATGCGCGTTGCCGCCGCCCTGTGCCTGATCCTGATTGTGCTGCCCAGCATGGCCCAGGCCGCCTCTGTTCCGCCCGGCCTGTCCGCCGGAATCGCGGGGCCGGTGCTGACCTATGTGCATCTGTTCGGCCTGTTGGGACTGGGCCTGTGGCTGGACATGCAGGGGCGGGGCACGCCGGGGGCGGGGGCCGGTCTGGCGCTGGCCGCCGGGATCATCGCCGGGCTGGTCACGCGGGCCGGGTTGCACCTGCCCTTCACGGGGCTGGCCCTAGAGGCGTCGCTGATCGTGCTGGGCGGGTTGCTGGCCGCCACCTTTACCCTGCCGGGCGTGGTCGGGCTGTTGATGGCGGCGGCGGTGGGGGCATTGCATGGGATCAGCCTGTCGCAATGGGGCGGCCCCGCCACGGGAAACGCCCTGTTCTGGCCCGGCATGCTGATGGGCTGCGTCCTGGTCCTGTCATCGGGTGTGGGCCTGTCGGCCACGCTGTACCAGATCGGTGGCGGCAAGGCGTCGCGGGTGGCGGGCGGCGGCGTCGCGCTGTTGGGGCTTTTGATGCTGTTGAATGTTTTGTGACAAAAACCGTTGGATATCCGCCACAGGCCCCCGGCTTTTGTCGCTGCCTATACCATTTCGTCCCCGTTCCGGTTGCGAACAATGTTCGGCAGGCGCACGATACCAGGGTCATAAGCCGCAAGGAAAAGGGCGCTTAGGCCATGCCCAATCCAGCCGACCCTCCGCAAACCGTCCCGCCCGAAGCCGACATGAAGCCTGGTTTCCTGCGACGACGCGTCTTGCTGGCCGGCGGCCTGGGGCTGGTGACGGCATCCATCCTGCCGGGGATCGCCCGCGCCGCGTCGGAACAGGTGCGGTTTTTCCAGATCGGCACCGGCACCACCGGTGGCACCTACTTCCTGATTGGTGGATTGCTGGCCAATGCCGTGTCAAACCCGCCGGGTTCGCGCCCCTGTGACCGGGGTGGGGCCTGTGGTGTGCCGGGCCTGATCGTGGTTGCGCAGGCGACGTCAGGTGCGGTGGAGAATATCGGTCTGATGCGTTCACGCCGGTTGGAGTCGGCGCTGGTGCAGGCCGATATTGCGCACCTGGCCATGAATGGACAGGACCCCTTTCAGAAAACGGCCTATCCCGACCTGCGCGCCATCGCCAATCTTTACACCGAAACCATCCATCTGGTGACCCGCGCCGGCAGCGGCATCAAGACACCCGCCGATCTGAAGGGTAAGCGGGTGGCCTTGGGCGAACAGGGGTCGGGCACGCTGGTGACCGCCCGTGCTCTGCTGGCCACCTATGGCCTGTCGGAAAAGACGGTGAAGCCGTTCTATCTCAGTCCCGCCGCGGGCGGTGACCGGCTGGAGGCGGGTGAGCTTGACGCGTTTTTGATCGTCGGTGGCTATCCATTGCCGGCGGTTGCCGATCTGGCGCGGCGCGTGCCCATCGCCCTGGTACCGTTTGACGATGCCCGCGCGGCACAATTGATGAAGCGCCTGCCGCATTTCACCGAAACCCGCATCGATGCCGACACCTATGATGGGGTGCCCGCCACGCGTACGCTGGGGGTGGGCGGCGTCTGGGTGGTGCGTGGCGATCTGAAACCCGATCTGGTGCATGACATCACGGCGGCGCTGTGGAACGAACAGACGCGGTCGATGCTGGATAATGGGCATCCGCGCGGAAAGTCCATCCAGCTGGCCACGGCCCTGTCGGCACTGCCCGTCCCGCTGCATCCCGGGGCCGAGCGGTTCTATCGGTCCAAGGGCATGATCAAGGGTGAAGTGCCAGCACCCAAGGTGCCGGCCACGCATTGATCGGTCCGCGTAATAAATTGTTCCGTCTGTCCGCAGTTCGCTTTCCTGGGTTGACCAAAGGAAACATACAAAGATAACCTTCGTCCCGGTGAATGCGGCAAAGCAGGTGGCGCATGGGACGGGTGATGGCAGGATGGCGTTGGCCGGTAGCCTTGTCCGGCACGTTGCTGGGCCGTTTTGTCGTGCGGCTGGCCGGCTGGTCCATGCTGATTGTGCTGTCGCTGACGGCCATTGGCTATTCAACTATTTATGACCGGGAAGAGCGGGAGGCGCTGGACAGCCTGAAGGCGCATCTGCTGGAACGCGGACGCACCGAAAGCGCTATTTTCCAGCTGGCGGCTTCCAATATGGAGCTGTTCCGCGACCGTTTCCTGGCGCTGTACACCGACCCCGCGATCCTGTCCGACCCGGGGTTCGACGCCTTTTTTGAGCGAGATCGGGACGGCGCCACGCGCCTGCGGCAGCAATATTTTGACGGGGTGGTGGGGCCTGATGGTATCCGTCGGGCCGGCATGTCGGGTTTTATTGGTGCAAACCAGAAGACTATTCCCGATGAATTGAAACGCCGTGTCGTGATCTCTTACCATCTTTTGGCTGAATACGGCCCGGCCTGGCACAATCGTTTCATCAACACGACCATCAGCACGCCCGAAAACGCCATGATCATCTTCTGGCCTGCCTTTGCCTGGGGGCGGGAGGTAAAGGCCGATCTGGACATGACGGCCTTTTCCGTCGTGCGATCCACCATGTTCAAGGAGAATCCGGAGCGTCGGCCCGTTTGGACGCCGCTTTACCATGACCATACGGCCAAGGCCTGGATGGTCACCTATCAGCTGCCGGTCGATTACCAGGGACAGCATCTGATCAATGCTGGCCATGATGTGCTGGTCAATGATCTGATGGACCGGTTGATCACCGATCATCTACCCGGATCATACAATTTCGTGATGGCGGCGGACGGGCATCTGGTGGCCCATCCGCTATGGATGGATCGGCTGCAAAAGGAACTGGCGACCATCAATCTGCAAAAGCTGGGCGATGCCGGTCTTCTGCGCACCCATGCCCTGATCCGTGACAGTGTGGAACGGCGCAAAGGCGATCCCAGTTCGATTGAGAATGTCTGGATCGTCGATGACGTGGCGGACAATGCCTATCTGGCCGTGACGCGGCTGGATGGTCCCGACTGGTGGTTTGTCGCCCGCTATCCCAAGGCGCTGGTGGCGGCCAAGGCGCATCAGGCGGCCAGCGCCATTATGGCCATGGGCATGGCCTATTTCCTGGCCATGCTGGTGCTGGTCCTGGTGCTGCTGCGGCGACAGGTGGCGGACCCGATCCTGCAATTGAAGAATGCGTCTGAAAGGGTGGCGGCGGGGGATTATGCCGCCGTGGCCGACGGGGGAACGCCGCTGCCCACCGCGACGCAGGACGAGATCGGCCTGCTGGCCCGGTCATTCCAGGACATGGCGGCCCGCGTGCGTGAGGCGAGCGACAGTCTGGCCGAACAGGTGGCGCTGCGTACCGAGGCGCTGGACGCCGCCAACAAGCAGTTGCAGGAATGGAGCCTGCACGATGCCCTGACGGGTGCCCATAATCGCCGCGCCTTCGATGCTGATCTGCGCAGCGTGTTCGATCTGGCGCAACGTCAGGGCAAGGCCAGCTTCGCCCTGCTTCTGGCCGATATCGACCATTTCCCCGCCTATAACAGCGCCTATGGTGAGGCGGCGGGCGATCAGGTCCTGCGCACTCTGTTCCGTGTGCTGGCCCGGCAGGTGGGGCAGGGTGACCGCGTCTATCGCCATGGCGGCGCGCGGGCGGCCATCATCCTGACCGAAACCGATCCGGTGGCGCTGGAGGCGCGGGTGCGTGCCCTGCTGGCGGAGGTGGCGTCCCTGGCGTTGCCGCACCAGGACAGCGCGCACGGCATCATCACCCTGTCGGCCGGGCTGGCCCGGTTCAGGCCCGGCATGATGGGACCGACTGACATGGCGCGTCTGGCCGAGGACCGGCTGGCGGCGGCGCGTGCCGCTGGCCATAACCGGTTGGTGGCATGATACGAACGGTCAAAATTCCTGACCGTTCGTATCCGCGCCGACCGGCGCGGCGGCGGCCCATGCCGCCGAAG
>CALRNG020000387.1:0-4272 GCA_943369495.1 Rhizobium sp. Q54 | reverse complement strand
CGACGGCAAACTGTACCTGAACGGCACCAAGCGCTGGTGTTCGGGCGGCGGCCATGCCGACGGCTATGTCGTCTATGTCCGCATGTCGGAAGACGCAGGCGCCAAGGGCATCGGCGCCGTCTTTGTTGAAAAGGGCATGAAGGGCCTGACCTTCGGCGCCAATGAACAGTTGATGGGCTTTCGTGGCATCCCCAGTTCCGACATCTATTTCGACGATGTCGAAATCCAGCCTGAGAATGTGATCGTCGGTGCCGGCGGCTTCAAAAAGATGATGGAGGCGTTTGATCTGGAACGCTGCGGCAATGCCACCATGTCCCTGGCCCAGGCGTCGGGCGCACTGGAGGAAGTCACCGACTACGTCCAAGAACGCAAGCAGTTCGGTCGCGCCATCGTGGAGTTTCAGGCCGTGCAGATCAAGCTGGCCGAAATGAAGATGAAGGTGGAGGCGGCCCGCCTGCTGATCCACCGCGCGGCCAGCAACGCCCAGGATGGCATGCCGTCCTTGCTGGAAAGCTCCGTCGCAAAATGTTTCGCCAACGAAATAAGCCGCGAGGTGACAGGGGCGGCGGTGCAGTTGATGGGCGGCTACGGCTATTCCCATGAATATGGCATGGAACGCCGCCTGCGCGACAGTTGGGGCTGGGGCATTGCCGGCGGCGCCGTCGATATCCAGAAGATCAACATCGCGTCCGCCATGGTCGGCCGCCGGTTTGATCAGCGGCGCTCATAAGGGGGCGACAGACATGGAACATGATGTCTGCGCACTCGCCGATTTGGGCGACGGTTCCAAATTGCGGGTTGAGGCCGGGGGGGAGGATATCCTGCTCTGCCGCAGCGGGCCGGATATACGCGCCGTGCGCAACATGTGCACCCATGCCGCCAGCACGCTGGAGGAAGGCCGCCTGCGCAATGGCATCCTGTCCTGCCCCCTGCATGGCGCGCGCTTCGACCTGGCTGATGGTGGCCGCTGCCTGGGCGGGGCCGGCTATCGCCCACTGACCCTGTTCCCCGTACGGGTTGCCGATGGACGCGTGCTGGTCACGGTGGAGGGGTAGGTCAGGTCGCGCCTGCGGCGCGCCCTGACAGGATTGGATTGAATGCCTTATCTGTCAGGGCGAGGCTTGCGCCTCGACCTCCCTACATCTATGCCGTGCTCGCGGGACGGGTCCTCAGGAAATCACCACCGCATTATCGATCACCAGCTCCGCCCCATTCACGAACCGGCTTTCGTCGCTGGCCAGATAGACGACCATGGCGGCCACGTCTTCCGGGCTGCCGATGGGGGGCAGGTGCTTCTTCGCCTCCTCCTCGCTGCCGAACAGGGCGGTATTGGCGGCGCGGACCATGGGCGTGTCCATGGCGCCAGGATGGATGGTGTTGACGCGGATATTATAACCCTGCATCTGGCAATGGATGGCGATGGACTTGCTCATCCCCCGCACCGCCCCCTTGGCCGCCGAATACGCAAAGAACACCGGATAGCCCAGATGCGTGGCGACGGAGCACATATTGATGATGCTGCCGCCGCTCCCCTGCTTCATCAGGCCAATGGCATGTTTGCAGCCCAGGAAGGTGCCTTCCGCGCTTACGGCATTGACCTTGCGGAACTGTTCCAGCGTGGTGGTCTCCACCGTTTCGATCACCACCGTCCCGGCATTATTGACCAGCACGTCCAGCCGCCCGAACCGTGCCTGGATGGCCGCCATCACGCCGGCCCAGCTTTCCTCGCTGGTCACATCATGGCGCATGAAGATGACATCGGCCCCCGTTTCGGCGCGGATCTCGGCGGCGGCCTGTTCCCCTGCCGCGTCCGCCACATCGGCCATGACCACCGCCGCACCCTCACGTGCCAGGGCCAGCGCATCCGCCCGGCCCAGCCCCATCGACGCACCCGTCACCAGGCACACTTTCCCACTGACACGACCCATCATTTCCTCCGATTTTAGTTTTTAATCTTCCGGCGCCAGTGTCACGCGCAGCCCATCCAGCGCATCCGTCACCCGGATCTGGCAGGACAGGCGCGAGGCGCCATCGCGGAAATGCGGGCTGTCCTGCACCAGCTCGCGTTCATCCGGGGCCTGCGGCGGCAGTGCCGTAACCCATTCCCCGTCCACATAGACATGACAGGTGGCACAGGAGCAGCAGCCGCCACAGATGGCCGCCACATCCAGGTCATTATCCTTCAGGTTCTCCATCAAGGAGAGGCCGGTATCGGCGGCGATGGCATGGTCGTGGCCCTCCCGGTCGGTGGCGATGATGGTGGGCATGGTTCCTCCCGCATGAATTTCTGCTTTGCCGCTTAAAATATACATTTCCCATCGACATGCATACAGGATTTTGCCCATACTGATACAACAGGCCCGGAACAAGGGCCGAACAGACCACAGATGGGGGAGGGACGGGGCGACCATGACAGGCTGGCGCTTCTGGGAAGACATCATGGTGGGGGAGCGGACGCGCAGCCGCGACCATGCCGTGACCGAGGCGGACATGACGGAATTCGCCGTCCGCTACGACCCGCAATATTTCCACACCGATGCCACCCTGGCCGCACAGTCGCCGTTTGGCGAACTGATCGCCAGCGGGCTTTACAATTGCGCGCTGTGGCGCGTGCTGGATCATGAGGAAAATGGCGACATCGCCTGGGTCTGCGGCATCGCCTGGGACAATGTCCGCTGGGCCGCCCCCCTGCGCCCCGGCGACATCGTCCACGCCACCTCTGTGGCCCTGTCAAAGCGACCGTCGGGCAAGCGCGCCGATGCCGGTATCGTCACCCTGCATCACCAACTGGTGAACCAGCGGGGCGAGGTGGTGATCCGGTTCGACAGCACCTCCTTCGTGCGCCTGCGCGCCACCGGCAGCCCGGCGCCCGACCCGATCCCATCCCCGTCGCGCATCCTGCCCACGCAAGGGAGCGGATCATGAGCCGCATCTTCGGCCCCATCATGCAGAACGGCTTCGTCGTCCGCGATCTCGACGCGGCGATGCGCCATTGGGTGGAGCGGCTGGGTGTGGGTCCCTTCTTCGTGCTGCCCCGCATCGCCTTTGCCGAGACCACCTATCGCGGACAGGCGGTCGACATCGAAATGGCCGTCGCCACCGCCTATAGCGGGGATATGCAGATCGAGCTGGTGCAGCAAACCAACAGCGCCCCCAGCGTCTATCGTGAGTTTCTGGACGCCGGCCTTCAGGGCCTGCACCATGTCGGCGTGGCCAGCCAGGATTACGCCGCCGATCTGGCCCGCGCCACGGCCCATGGCATGGCGGTGGCCCAGGGCGGGCGCACCCAGGCCGGCACCGGCTTTGCCTATTTCGACAATGCGGGCACCTTCCCCGGCACCATGGTGGAGCTGTTCGAGGCCACGCCCCCCCTGATGAAATTCTTCGCCAAGGTTCAGGCCGCCAGCCGCGATTGGGATGGCCGCGACCCGATCCGCCGCCCCGTCCCCCGCGCCTGAGGCCGCCCCTATGTCCACCCGTTTCGATATCTGCCTGATCGCCGGCGGCAAGTACCATGATATTGATTTCGCACGGCTGGAGCTGTTGAAGCTGCTGGCCGAGCATGAAACCGCACGCGTCACCATCCTGAATGATTACAGCGACGCCGACACGATCCGCCGTGCCGACATGCTGATCACCTATACCTGCGATATCGTGCCGGACGACAAAGGGCTGGCCGCCCTGCGTGATTTCCTGGGCCAGGGCCGCCGCTGGTTCGCGCTGCACGGCACCAATTCCATCCTGAATTTCCTGGCCGACGGCAAGGTGGACTGCCCTGATTCTGATTGCGCGCCCGGTTTCATGGAGATGCTGGGCAGCCAGTTCCAGGCCCACCCCCCCATCGGACGGTTCAAGGTGAAGGTGGCCGACAAGGACCACGCCCTGACGCGGGACTTGCGCGATTTCTTTGTGGAGGATGAGCAGTATCTCTGCACCTTCCACCCCGGCAACCACGCCCTGTTGACCACCCGCTTCGCCGGCCAGACCCCCGAATTCACCCACAGCGACTGGCCCGACGCCGACCATCTGGTGATGTACACCCGGCCCAGCCATGGCGGTGAGGTCCTCTACCTGACGCTAGGCCATTGCCGCGGCCGCTTCGACCTGCGCCCGCTGGCCGACTTCTACCCCTTCGTGGAACGCGGCGCCTGGGCACACCCGGTCTATTATGAGCTGCTGCGGAGAGGGATAGTGTGGGGGATGGGGGGGTAGGGGTGGTCGGGCGCGATTGCAGTTTTGCGCTCCGAGCCTACCTTTCAATCACTCCGATGA
>CALRNG020000386.1:0-4281 GCA_943369495.1 Rhizobium sp. Q54 | reverse complement strand
TCAGGAAGCACAGGACGAAGGCCACCGCCGACACCGCGCCGATGATGGCCGCCGCGACGGCATAGCCCTGCGCCCCGTCCAGGCCAGCAAACCGCGTGGCCAGGACCGGCATCATCCAGGACACTGCTGCCCCGCCCAGAAACGCGAACTGCATGCGCCATCCGGTCAGCGACGTGCGTTCATCGGCATTGCTGGTCATGCGGGCCGACAGGCTGGAATAGGGGATGGCCACCACGGTATAGGTGGTGCGCAGCAGCATATGGGTGGCCAGCCCATACATCACCGCCGCCGGCCCCGTGAAGCCCGGCGCCGTGAAGGCCAGGGCCAGACTGGCTGCCAGCGGCACGGCCCCGAACAACAGATAGGGCCGGTGGCTGCCCCAGCGGCCGCGCGTGCGGTCGGCAATCAGGCCCATGATCGGGTCGGTGACCCCGTCCCACAGGGCCGCCACAAAGAAGGTGACGCCGGCCCATACCGGCGACAATCCCATGATCTCTGTTTGGAAAAAGGTCAGGAACAGGCCCATCCCCTGCCAATGCAGGTTCAGCCCGAAATCCCCCAGCCCATAGCCGAATTTCCGGCCCAGGCTCAATGTGCCAGCCTTACTCTCCAACGGCTTGTCCTCCCAGGGACGCCCCGGTAGCGGTGGTTTCCACCTGTCCCCGGTGCATCTTGTTGCCTATCACTGAACATGCTTGGCGGGTGTCTGCCAAGACCGTTTACGAAATTACCCGATCCACCCCCTTTTCCTGTTGCATCGTTACGGGATTCGGCAGAAAACAAACCGGTCATGCAAATTGGTGTCGACAGCGTTGTCAATTTCTGCGACATGTCGGGACAAAATCAAAACCATGGGAGGTCGCGTTGGCGCAGTCCGGTCCTATCGCTGCATCCGGGGGGGACAGCACGTTCCCGGTGGCCCGTTCGATGCTGCCCTTTACCTATATGCTGTTCTTCGTCGTGGGTTTCGTGACCGTTCTGGTCGACCCGCTGGTGGCGAAGTTCAAGGCAGCGTTCGACCTGGGCTATGCCGAGGCGATGCTGACGCAGTTCTGCTACTTCCTGGCCTATTTCCTGATCTCCCTGCCGGCCAGCCGCGTGCTTGACCGGTTGGGCTATCTGCGCGGCGCCATTGTCGGCTTTGTCACCGTGGGCCTGGGCATCCTGCTTTTCGTCCCGGCCATTGAGATCGGGCAATATTGGGTATTCCTGGCCGCCCTGTTCATCATCGCAACCGGCGTCACGATGATCCAGGTGGTGATGAACCCGCTGACCTCGGGCCTGGGCTCGCCGGAAACCGCACCGCAGCGCCTGACCCTGGCGCAGGCCTTCAATTCGGTCGCCACCTTCATCGGCCCGCTGCTGGCCGGTGTCATCATCTTCGATGCCGTGACCGAGGTTGTGCCCGCCGGCGAGGGCTCCGCCACCACCATGCTGCGCGTTCTGGAAACGCCCTGCATCGTGCTGGCCGGCATGATGTTTGCCGTGGCCGCCTTGTTCTGGACCCTGCGCGGCAAGGAAAAGGTGGTGCGCCGGGAAACGGCCCACTGGCACATGCCGTCCTTGAAGGAAAATCCCCGTCTGGCCTTCGGCGCGTTGTGCATTTTCGTCTATGTCGGCGCGGAAGTGGCCATCGGCTCGCTGATGATCAATTACTTAGGCCTGGAAAGCACCCTGGGCCTGACCGAGGAACAGGCGACCAAGTATCTCGCCTTCTATTGGGGCGGGGCCATGGTTGGCCGCTTCATCGGCTCTGCTGCCATGGCGAAGATCGCACCGTCCAAGGTGCTGGCCTTCTGCGCCATCATGACCACCTTGCTGGCCGCCATTTCCGGCTTCACCACGGGTCCGGTCTCGGCCTACACGGCCATCGCCATCGGCCTGTTCAACTCCATCATGTTCCCCACCATCTTCTCGCTCTCGGTGAAGGACATGGATGATCAGACGCCGGCCGCCTCTGGCCTGCTCTGCCTGTCCATCGTCGGTGGGGCCGTGGTGCCGGTGCTGACGGGCCTGTTCGCCGATGCCACCAACCTGCATTTGTCGATGATCGTGCCGGTGATCTGCTATCTGGTGATCGTGGCCTTTGGCCTGAAATGCGCCAACGGGACGCTGGAAAACGGCTACGGCCGCGTGCGGTGATACCGGCATCGATACCGTAGGTCAGGTCGAGGCATAAGCCGAGCCCTGACCTACGGTCGATGATCACCTCCTCCACTTTTGGTGGACCCGGCAACCGAATAAGCAGACAATTGCACCGGTCAAACCGGGGGATTCAGGAAACATGGCGCAGCCGCATCGCAAGCCGACGATCAATGACGTGGCGGCCCTGGCCGAGGTGTCGATCAAGACCGTCAGCCGCGTCATGAACAAGGAACCCAACGTCCGTGACGTGGTGCGCGAGCGAGTGCAGAAGGCCATCACGCAGCTGGGCTATCAGCCCTCGCTGTCGGCGCGCAGCCTTGCCGGCGAACGCTCCTTCCTGATCGGCCATTTCTATGGCGATACCGGCGGCCAGTATACGCATGATATTCAGCTGGGCATGCTGAACCGCTGCCGTGCGGCGGGTTACCATCTGCTGATCGAAGAAATCGCCTACAACGCCCCGGATGTAGAGGAACGTGCCGCCGCCCTGGTCAATCAGGTGCGCATGGCCGGCGTGGTCCTGACCCCGCCTGTGACCGACAATCCCATCGTGCTGGGCGTGCTGCAACGCGCCGGCGTGCCCTATGTTCGCATCGCGCCCGACCGCGATATCGACACCTCGCCCATCGTCCGTATCGATGAATGGAAGGCGACGCGCGACCTCACCGAACATCTGATCCGCCTGGGCCATACGCGCATCGGCTTCATCAAGGGCAAGGCGCAGCATGCCGCCACCCGGCTGCGCTATGCCGGCTTCTGCGAGGCGCTGGCCGATCACGGTCTGGCCCCCATGCCGGATTTGATCGAGGTGGGTGAATTCAACTACGCCTCGGCCCTGCCGGCCGCCACTCGCCTGCTGGAACGGGCCGACCGGCCCACCGCCATCCTGGCGTCGAACGACGAGATGGCCGCCGCGACCCTGGCCGTGGCGCATGGCATGGGCATCACCGTGCCCGAACAGCTGTCGGTGGTCGGGTTCGACGATATGCCCATCGCCAGCATGGTCTGGCCGCAGCTGGTGACTATCCGCCAGCCCGTGATCCAGATGGCAGAGGCCGCCGCCGACATTCTTCTGGAACTGATCAAGCGCAAGGATGCGGGCGTCTGGGAAAACCCCATGCCGCACCGGCAGCTGGACCATTCCCTGATCATCCGCGGGTCCACCGGCCCGGCACCTGGCCAGCCCGGTGCCGCATTGCGCCCCGTGCGCAGTGCCTGATCCATCGTCAAACCAAACCTATCTCCGCCTGCCTGGAACGACACCATGACCGACGGTACCGCCCCCTTCCTGATCGCCGATATCGGTGGCACCAATGCCCGCTTCGCCCTGGTGGGGCCGACCGGTGCGCCCTACAGTGAACAGGTGCTGCGCTGCGCCGACTATCCCACCTTGCAGGACGCGGCGCAGGCCTATCTGAAGATGCAGGATCTGGTGGGCAAGGTTCACGCCGCCACCTTCGCCGTCGCCTCCCCCGTGACGGGCGACCTGATCCGCATGACCAATCTGGCCTGGGAATTCTCCATCAGGGCCGTGGCCCAGGATCTGGGCTTCGCGCGGCTCGACCTGATCAATGACTTCACCGCCGTGGCGCTGGGCATCCCGGAACTGACGCCCGACGATTACACCCAGGTGGGGGAGGGCGAACCCGTCGCGGGCGCCCCCATCGCCGTTCTGGGACCGGGCTCCGGCCTCGGCGTCTCGGCCCTGGTACCCGACAGCGCCGGCCATTTTACCGCACTGGCGACAGAGGGCGGGCATGTCACCATGGCCCCCATCACCGACCGCGAAAGTGCCGTCCTGGCGCAGTTGCGCAAACAGTTCGAACATGTCTCCGCCGAACGGCTCGTCTGCGGCCCCGGCCTTGTGAACCTCTATGAGACCCTGTGTTTCCTGGACGGGGTGGAGCCGGAGAAGCTGACCGCCGCCGAAATCTCCGACCGCGCCGTGGGCAAGCGCGACGCGATTTGTGTGGAGGCGCTGGACATGTTCTGCGCCATGCTGGGCGCGGTCGCCGGCAATCTGGCCCTGTCGCTGGGCTCGCGTGGCGGCGTCTTCATCGCCGGCGGCATCATCCCCCGCTTCATGGGCTGGTTCCAGCACAGCCGTTTCCGCAAGCGCTTCGTGGAGAAGGGCCG
>CALRNG020000385.1:0-4306 GCA_943369495.1 Rhizobium sp. Q54 | reverse complement strand
GATCGGCGAGATACGCCCTCAACAGGGCCGTATCGATCTCATCATCGAACACATCCTCGGCAACCTGCGTCAGCAGACCGGCATCACCGGGGCCAAGCACGTGTATCGTGTAGATCATTTTAAATATCCGCGCCCTGATCCTTGTAGTCGGCTGCGAACACATGGTCCATGACGCGGGCGGGGTTGGAGCAGCCGGCTTCACCCACGATCTTGGCGGGCACGCCCGCCACCGTCACGGCGCGGGGCACGTCGCGCAGGACGACGGAGCCGGCGGCGACGCGGGCGCAGTCGCCGACATGGATATTGCCCAGCACCTTGGCATTGGCGCCCAACAGCACGCCCGACCCGATCTTGGGATGGCGGTCGCCATCATCCTTGCCATTGCCGCCCAGGTTGACCCCGTGCAGCATGGAGACATTGTCGCCCACCACCGCTGTTTCACCCACCACCACGCCGGTGGCATGGTCGATCATCACGCCGCGCCCGAAGCGGGCATTGGGATGGATATCGACGCCGAAAACGACGGACGAGCGGCTTTGCAGGTAGAGCGCCATGTCGCGGCGGCCCAGGTGCCAGAGCCGATGGGCCATGCGGTGGGTTTCCAGCGCCTGGAAGCCCTTGAAATACAAAACCGGCTCAATATGCCGGTGGCAGGCGGGGTCGCGGTCCAGCACGGCGGCCACGTCGGCGCGGAAATCCTGGCCCATCTCCGGCTCGGCGTTCAGCGCGTCGGTGAAGGCCTGCACCAGCAATTCGCCCTGCACATCCTGATGCGCCAGCCGCGTCGCAATCCGGTGGATGATGGCCATTTCCAGCGAGGGCTGGTTCAGGATGGCGCCATAGAACAGGGCCGCCAGCAGCGGTTCGTCCGCCACGGCCTGTGCGGCTTCATTGCGCAGGGCGGCCCAGATCGGGTCCAGATTGGCAAGTGTCTGGGAAACGGGGGCGACACGCGCGGACATGGGCCTGCCTCGAAATAAAGGGCAAATCTTAATGGCTATTTGATCATAGGAAGAGGGGCTGGCAAGGGGGATCGTGGGAAGCAGATAGCATGGGTGCCACGCACCGCCTGTCACTGTGATGGTCGACAGGCGGCATCGGCGCGTGCATCATCCTGTTTTCCAAAAGAAATTCCGGGGGGCGTGATGGGGGATGAGGTGATGCGGTCCAGCGATGGCTGTCCCATCGAGCCGGCGGTGCGGACCATCGCCATGCCGGCCGACACCAACCCGGCGGGCGATATTTTCGGCGGCTGGTTGATGGCGCAGATGGATCTGGCCGCCGGCAATGCTGCGGCACGGCGGGCGCGCGGACGCTGTGCCACCGTGGCCGTGGATGGGATGGTGTTCCACCGACCCGTGTCGGTCGGGGACGAGGTCAGCCTTTACGCCATCATCGAGCATATTGGCCGCACGTCGATGAAAATCCATGTCGAGGCGTGGCGCCGGTCGCGGTTTGACGAGGCGCGATTCAAGGTGACGGAGGCCCTGTTCACCTTTGTCGCCATCGACGAACATGGCCGCCCCCGCGCCATCCCGCCCGCCGATGCAAAGGAGTAGGAACCATGACCCTGCCGGCCAGCAACCCCGTTGAGCTGATCATCGTTCCCAAAAGCCATGATGTGGGCGGGTTCGAGGTGCGCCGCGCCCTGCCCAGCGTGAAGCGCCGCATGGTCGGCCCCTTCATCTTCTGGGATCAGATGGGGCCTGGATATTTCCCTGCCGGCACCGGCCTGGATGTGCGCCCGCACCCGCATATCGGCCTGTCCACCGTCACCTATCTGACGGAGGGGGAGATCATGCACCGCGACAGTGTGGGCAGTGTGCAGGCCATCCGGCCCGGCGCCATCAACTGGATGACCGCCGGCAAGGGCATCGTACATTCCGAACGGACCGAGGCGGGCCTGCGCGCCAACGGCAACCATCTGGCCGGTATCCAGAGCTGGATCGCCCTGCCGCAGCGGTTCGAGGAGATCGAGCCCGGTTTCAGCCATTATCCCGCCGATGGCCTGCCCATCATCAGCGACCATGGCGTCTGGATGCGATTGATTGCGGGGGAGCTGTTCGGGCAGGCGTCACCCGTCCGCACCCTGTCTGAGACTATTTATATGGAGATGCTGCTGGATGCGGGGGCCAAGGTGGAAATCCCGGCCAGCCATCCCGAACGCGCCCTGTACCTGTTCGATGGGCGCATCACTATCGCCGGCGATGTGTTCACGGCGGAGGGCGGGCAGGGGCAGTTGCTGGTCCTGCGCGAGGGTGATGCGCTGACCGTGACAGCCGAATGCAATACCCGCCTGCTGCTGCTGGGGGGCGAGCCGATGGATGGCCCGCGCTATATCTATTGGAACTTCGTGTCCTCCTCCAAGGAGCGGATCGAGGATGCGAAATCCGACTGGCGCCATGGCAGGTTCCCCACCGTGCCGGGGGAGACGGAGTTTATTCCGCTTCCGGAATGATAATCAATACGGGTCCGACATGACTGAACCTCTACGCATCCTGGGCAAGGCCTCCTCCATCAATGTCCGCAAGGTTCTGTGGACCTGTCGGGAGGTGGGGCGGGATTTTCTACGCGAGGATTGGGGCAGCGGGTTCCAGCCCGTGGATACGGACGCATTCCGCGCCATGAACCCCAATGCCCAGGTGCCGGTGGTGCAGGTCGCCGATGGTTATCTGTGGGAGAGCAACAGCATCTGCCGCTTTCTGGCGGGCGACGCGCGTAGGGCGGACCTGCTGCCGCTTGCACCCCTGGCCCGGGCGCGGGTGGAAATGTGGATGGACTGGCAGGCCACGGAACTGAACTCCGCCTGGCGCTATGCCTTCATGGCGCTGGTCCGCAAAAGCCCCGCCTTTGCCGATCCCGATGCCATTGCAGCGGGTATCACGGGCTGGAACCGGCAGATGGGCATTCTGGAGGGGCAGTTGGCGAAGACCGGGGCCTTTGTGGCGGGGCCGGATTTCACGCTGGCCGATATCGTGCTTGGCCTGTCCACCAACCGCTGGAAGATGACGCCGATGGAACGGCCGCATCTGCCGGCGGTGGAGGGTTGGTGGGCGCGGCTATGCGCGCGACCCGGATTCCGGGAATTCGGGGCGAACGGGTTGGCGTAACGGTCTATTCCCGGTGCCAGTCGCGCGTCAGGCGGCGCGACGCCAGGAAGAACAGGATGGCGGCCAGGGCGTAGAAGCCCAGGCAGTAGAGGATAGAGTAGCGCAGGCTTTCATCGCCATATCCGGCGCGCAGAATGTCGGACAGCTTGCCCAGGAACCAGGTGCCAAAGCCAATCCCGATCAGGTTATTGATGAACAGGAAGATGGCGGACGCCGTGGCGCGCATGTTGGCGGGTACCAGATGCTGCACCGCCGACAGGGTGGGGCCCAGCCACATCAGGGCCAGCGCCTGTGGCACCACGAACAGGAAGAACATCAGCACGGGCGAGCTGGTATTCACGGCACCGAAGAAGAAGGGCAGGGAGATCAGGAAGGCCGCGGCGGGGACGCGCGCATAATTGGCCTTATTGCCTGCCCCCAGCCGGTCGCCCAGTGACCCGCCCAGCCAAACCCCGATCAGCCCGCCGATGAAGACGATGGCCGAGAAGAACAGGCTGCGGTCCACCAGCGACATGTCGTGGCTGCGCTGGAAAAAGGACGGCAGCCAGAAGGCCAGCCCATAGCCCATGACGGAGGAGAAGGACGCGCCGAAGGCCAGCAGCCAGAAGGACAGCTTGCCCGACAGGGTGGACAGGACCACCTTCAGGCTGGCGGGCTGCGGCTTGGCTTGCGCCGCGTCGAGGCCGCCGCGCGCCGGTTCCTTCACCGTCAGCCTCAGCAGTGGGGCCAGCGCCAGACCGGCCAGACCGCAGATGATGAAGGCCCAGCGCCAGCCGATCTGATGCGCGATCAGGCCGCCGAACAGGATGCCCAGCGACATGCCGATGGGGATGCCGAAACTATAGGCGGCCAGCGCGCGGGCCCGTTCCTTGGGCGGGAAATAATCGGCGATCAGGGAATAGGCAGGCGCCACGCCGCCTGCTTCCCCCACGCCCACGCCAAGACGGCACAGGAACAGCTGCCAGAAGCTGGTGGCGGCGCCACACAGGGCCGTAAAACCGCTCCATACCGCCAGCGAGACGGTGATGATCCAGGTGCGGTTGAACCGGTCGGCCAGCATGGCGATGGGCACGCCCATGGCCGTGTAGAACAGCGCGAACGCCCAGCCGCCCAGCCAGCCAAGGTCGCTGTCGGTCAGGTTCAGTTCGGCTTTGATCGACGGCGCCAGGATGCCCAGAATCTGCCGGTCGATGAAA
>CALRNG020000384.1:0-4315 GCA_943369495.1 Rhizobium sp. Q54 | reverse complement strand
ACCAGCCAGCGGGACTAATACCAGCGGCTTGAAATACTGACTCATCAGCATTTCAAGCTTCGGCGGCATGGGCCGCCGCCGCGCCAGTCAGCGCGGATACGACCGGTCAAGAACGGTGACCGGTCGTATAACATGAAAAATGAATCATGTTTCATATTATGTGGGATGGCGCATTGACTCCCTTGCTGCACCGCCGTACACCTCAAGGGAAAAGCCCACAAAATGGAGGAGGCCGAGGGCGCGCTCATGAGCAAGAAAGTCTATACCGACGCCGTATCGGCCCTGGCAGGGCTGCTGCGCGATGACATGACCGTGATGGCCGGCGGGTTCGGCCTCTGCGGCATCCCCGAAAATCTGATCGCGGCGATCAAGCTGTCTGGCGTGAAGGGCCTGACAGTCATCTCCAACAATGCCGGCGTCGATGGCTTCGGCCTGGGCCAGCTGCTGGAGACCAAGCAGATCAGGAAGATGGTCAGCTCCTATGTCGGTGAGAACAAGCTGTTCGCGCAGCAGTTCCTGTCGGGTGAGCTGGAGCTTGAGTTCAACCCGCAGGGCACGCTGGCCGAGCGCATCCGCGCCGGCGGGGCGGGCATCCCGGCCTTCTTCACCAAGACGGGCGTGGGCACGCTGGTGGCCGAGGGCAAGGAACTGCGCGAATTCGACGGCGAGATCTTTGTCATGGAACGGGGCCTGCGCGCGGACCTGGCCATCGTGAAGGCCTGGAAGGGCGATACCGAAGGCAACCTGATCTACCGGAAGACGGCCCGGAACTTCAACCCGATGATGGCCATGGCCGGCAAGGTTACCGTGGCCGAGGTGGAGCAACTGGTGAATGTCGGCACGATCGACCCCGATCATGTCCACACACCAGGCATTTTCGTGCAGCGCATCATCATGGGCGAGCATGAAAAGCGCATCGAACAGCGCACCACGCGTAAGCGCGACTAAGGGCAAGGGAGAGACGGACCATGGCTTGGACCCGTGAGGAAATGGCCGCCCGCGCCGCCAAGGAGTTGCGCGACGGTTTTTATGTGAATTTGGGCATCGGCATCCCGACCCTGGTGGCGAACTTCATCCCCGACGGGATGCATGTCACCTTGCAGTCGGAAAACGGCATGCTGGGCATGGGCCCCTTCCCGTTTGAAGGGGAAGAGGATGCCGATCTGATCAATGCCGGCAAGCAGACCATCACCGAGCTGCCCTATAGCAGCTATTTCAGCAGTGCCGACAGCTTCGCCATGATCCGTGGCGGGCATATCGACCTGTCGGTGCTGGGCGCCATGCAGGTGGCCGCCAATGGCGATCTGGCCAACTGGATGATCCCCGGCAAGATGGTCAAGGGCATGGGCGGCGCCATGGACCTTGTCGCCGGCGTCAAGAAGGTTGTGGTGGTGATGGAACATTGCGCCGTCGATAAGAAGACGGGCGCGATTGAACCCAAGCTGCTGAAGGCCTGCACCCTGCCGCTGACCGGCACGCGCGTCGTGGACCTGGTGGTCACCGATCTGGGCGTGTTCCAGGTCGATAAGCACGTCACCGGTCCGCTGACCCTGATCGAACTGGCCCCCGGCGTCACGCTGGAGGAGATTAAGTCGAAGACGGAAGCGGAATTTGAGGTGGCTGAGGCGGTGGTTTCGTAACCACCCTGCCTTTGCGGAATTGAAAAGGGGAGCGGAACACCGCTCCCCTTTTTTTTGTCGCAGGGCCGTCAGCGACGGCGTGGCATGGCCGGGCGGCGCGGCGGGCCGCCGGCGCCAGCGGGGCGTTCATCCTTGTGGCGATAGGTGATGCGGCCCTTGCTGAGATCATAGGGCGTCATTTCGATGGTGACGCGGTCACCGGCCAGGGAACGGATGCGGCTTTTGCGCATGCGACCGGCGGTGTAGGCGATGATCTCGTGTCCGTTCTCCAGCTTCACGCGGAAACGCCCGTCGGGCAGCGCTTCGGCGATGATGCCTTCAAATTCGATAAATTCTTCTTTGGTCATGCTATACCCCTGAAACAGAAAGGGCGGCGGCATGAAACCATGCCGCCGCCCCTTCAAAGCCGTACTGGACGTGGATTTAGGCCACGCGCAGGTTTTCAGCCGCCGTCTTGCCCTTGCGCGGATCGCGCACGGCGTCGAAGGTGACCTTCTGGCCTTCGTTCAGGCTGGACAGGCCAGCGCGCTCAACGGCGGAGATGTGGACGAACACGTCAGACGAGCCATCCTCGGGCTGGATGAAGCCAAAGCCCTTGGTGCCATTGAACCACTTGACGGTACCGGTAGTCATAATAAAGCCTCCTGGGATCGTTCCCGTTCGGAGCTGCCCGGCGCGAGAGTGCGGCACGGGCATCAAAGTCACGACGGGGAAGAACCAGCGGTAGCCGGAAGATAGCCCAGTAGCAAAGTCGACCAGCCGAAGATGGGCGCTTATCCATCCGATAACAAGGTCTTTCTTCCGCAGGGGCGCACATGGCTGTCGCGCGCCCCCCGTCCCGGGGCCCTTTCCCCCGCCCGCCCTTTCCGCCATTCTGGGGGCCAGATCCAGGGAGGAAGCGGGCATGGAAGAGGCCGCCGATTATCCGCGTACGGCGCGCGGCACGAACTTTTTCGAGACCGACACCAACCTGATCCGGCTGCTGGAACGCCGCGCGCCGCATGTGCTGGAGGCGCATGAGGGGCGGTTGTCGGAGTTCGGGGCTTGGGCTGGCGACGCGCTGGACCGGCAGGCCGAGTATACCGACCGGTTCGCGCCGCCGCGTCTGGATCCCTATGATGTTGACGGCAACCGCACGGGCCGCGTGGTCTTCAACCCCGATTATCTGGCCTGTCATGCCGAGGCGTACCGGCGGGGGGCCGTAGGCCTGGCCTATCTGCCGGAAGGGCAGGGCCCGACGGAAGCGCCCAGCCATGCCGCCTGTTTCACCATGGGCTATATGCTGTCGCAGGCCGATATCTCCATCCATTGCCCCGTCACCATGACGGGGGCGGTGGCGCATGTGCTGGACATGTTGGCCCCCGCCCCGTTGCGCGGGCGCTACCTGCCCGACATGATCCGCATGGATGGCCAGGCCCTGTCGGGCGGCACCTGGGCGACCGAGCTGTATGGCGGGTCGGATGTCGGGGCAACGACGACGCGGGCCGAACAGCGCCGCGACGGTTACCGTCTGCACGGGCTGAAATGGTTCACCAGCAATGCCGGGGCGGGGCTGGCCATGGCGACGGCCCGGCCGGAGGGAGCAGAGCCGGGGGGTAAGGGCCTGGGCTGCTACCTTGTCCCCTCCCATCTGGAGGATGGCACGCAAAACCATCAGCGCGCCCGACGCTTGAAGGAAAAGGTGGGGACAAGGGGGTTGGCGACGGCGGAACTGGACCTCAATGGCTGTTTCGCGGTGGAACTGGCCCCGCCGCCCGATGGGTTGAAGGTGATGATGGCGGCACTGGAATATAGCCGCATCCATAATGCCGTGGGGTCCGCGGGCCTGCTGCGCCGGGCGTTCCTGGAAAGTGCGGGATGGGCCACGCACCGGGTCGCCTTCGGCAAGCCCATCCGCCACTACCCGATGGTTCAAGACCAGCTGCTGGACATGCAGATGGAGCTGGAGGCGGCGACGGCGCTGGCGTTTGAGGCGGTGCTGGCCTTTGATGCGCAGCTGGCCGATCCGGATATGGGTGGGGACTGGCTGCGGCTGGCCACGGCGCTGGCCAAATACCGGACCGCCGAACAGGCCGTCACCGGCTGCCGGCAGGCGGTGGAGATGGTGGGCGGCAATGGCTATACCGACGAGATGGTGACCAGCCGGCTGTACCGCGATTGCCTGGTCGTGTCGGTCTGGGAAGGGCCGGCCAATATCCAGGCGCTGGAACTGCTGCGGCTGGTGACGGGCAAGCGGCCGGGGGATCAGATGTTCCTGGCCCGTGTCGGCACCATCCTGTCCGACTTGCCCACGCGGCTACAGGAGCCGGTGGTCGATGATGTGTCGGCCATTCTGGAAGGCGCGCTGGAGGAATGCCGCGCCGCCCTGTCCTTCCTGCGCCGCAATCCGGACCAGGGGCCGCGCCATGGCAGACGCCTCTTGACCCTGATGGCCGATACGCTGGCGGCGGCTTTGTTGTGCGAGGAGGCGGTGGCGGAGCTGAAATGGGGTGACCGGCGTAAATGGCTGGTGGCCAGCCGTTTCGTGCTGAAAATCCTGGGCAAGGCCGACCCCATCAGTGCCGATATCGATCCGGCCAGCGCCGCGTTCGACGCGGTTCTGGCCTATGAGCCGGTGGAATGGTGAGGGGCTGATCCCGCTTAATGCACCATGTCGGTATTGGTGCCGCCGGTAC
>CALRNG020000383.1:0-4319 GCA_943369495.1 Rhizobium sp. Q54 | reverse complement strand
AGCCGACCCAGGACACCCAGGGCTATCTATCCGCCTCCTATGGCCGTAAGAACACCATTGGTGCTGAAGGCGCCATCGGTGGCGCGCTGATCGATGGTGTGCTGTCGGCCCGCCTGTCGATGAAGTATGACCGCAAGGACGATTTCATCGACAACACCTTCACGGGTGAGAAGGACGCCGTCGGCGGCTTCGCCGAAACGGCGGCCCGTCTGCAGCTGATGTATGAAAAGGGCCCGCTGACGGCTTTGTTCAACGCCCATGCCCGTGACCTGAATGGCACGGCCCGCGTGTTCGTGGCCAATGCCATCGCCAAGGGCAGCAACAACCTGTCCTCCACCTTCTCGCGCAACTCCGTGTTCCAGAACGGCACGAACGACCTGGACGTGTCGAGCCAGGGCGGCAGCCTGAAGCTGGAATATGATCTCGACGGTCTACTGCTGACCTCCATCACCGGCTATGAGACGGCGGACGTCTATACGGCTGGCGATATCGATGGCGGTGTTGCGGGTCGCGGCCCGGGCTTCATCCCGTTCGACAGCGCCACCGCCGACGCTCTGCCCGACCATGCGCAATGGACCCAGGAACTGCGCCTGTCGAACGCCGATGGCGAGCGCTTCCGCTGGCAGACCGGCCTGTTCTATTTCAACGAGGATGTGACGGCCTATGGCTATGCCTATGGCAACGCGTCTGACCCGCGCAACATCTTCGTCTTCACCGACAGCCGGCAGGAAACCAAGACCTGGGCCGTGTTCGGCCAAGCTTCTTATGACCTGACGGAACAGGTCGTGCTGACGGGTGGCCTGCGGTACAATGACGAAGAAAAGGACTTCTCTGTCGTCCGCACCATGCCGGGCGTTCCGGGTTCCACCACGGGCGGCGCCAGCCTGTCCGATGGGCAGGTGACCTGGGATGTCGCCCTGACCTACAAGGCGACCGACGACGTCAACCTGTTCACCCGCGTCGCCAATGGCTACCGCGCGCCGTCGATCCAGAGCCGTCCGCTGTTCTATTTCGGCCCGAACATCAACCGCGACGCCCTGTCCATCGCCAAGGCCGAAACGCTGATGTCCTATGAAGCCGGCATCAAGTCGAGCTTCTGGGAGCGCAAGGCCCGCCTGAACGTCACCGCCTTCTATACCGACATCAATAATCAGCAGTTCACGGCCGTTGGCGGTTCGTCGAACAACAACACGCTGATCAATGCCGATGGCGGCGAAGGCTATGGTTTCGAGGCGGAGCTGGAGCTGTTGCCGACCGACAACCTGCTGCTGACGGGTGGTCTGTCCTATAACCACACGGAAATCAAGGACAAGACCCTGCGCATCCCCGTCTGCGGCGGCGGCTGCACCGTCACCGACCCGGTGGTGAACGGCTTCGCCCAGCTGGATGGCAATTCCTTCCCCAACGCGCCCGAGTGGATCCTGTCCGCCACGGCCCGTTACGGCATTCCGGTGTCGACCGGTGAGGTCTATGTCTTCACCGACTGGAACTACCGCTCCAAGGTCAATTTCTTCCTGTATACCTCGAAGGAGTTCTACTCCGATGCCAAGCTGGAAGGTGGCCTGAAGGTCGGTTACGTGTCGGATGATGAGAAGTTCGGGGTGGCCGTGTTCGGCCGCAACATCACGAACGAAAAGTCGCTGGAAGGCGCCATCGACTTCAACAATCTGACCGGCATCGTGAACGAAGCGCCCTTCTACGGCGTTGAAATCACGTCCAAGTTCTGATCCCAGAAGGGTTCGGAAGTAAAGGCCGCGCCGGGCAACCGGCGCGGCCTTTACTCATTCAGGGCTGCTTCAGCCCCACCCCATAAAAATCCAGCCGGGTGGAGGGAGAAGCGCGGAAATCAACGACTTCGGGGCGCACGGCCACATAGACACGCGGATGGGCCACGGGCAGCCAGGGCATGGTCTTGCGGAAGATGGCCTGCGCCTTGAGGTAGGAAACGCGTCGCACCGCTTGATCGCTGGTGCGGCGGGCCGCCGTGATCAGGCCATCCATTTCCGGGTCGCACCAGCGGGCCAGATTGCCATTGCCGGGCTTGGCCGCTTCGCAGGACAGAAGGTCGGACATGAACCGGTCCACCTCATCATTGGACCAGCCATACTGCGCCATCGGTGCTTCACCGAAACGAACCCGGCGGACATATTCGCCCCATTCATAGGTGACGATCTTGGCCCTGATCCCGACCTTGGCCAGATCGGCCTGCATCATCTCCGCGATACGCCGGGGGGCGGGGTTATAGGGGCGGACCACAGGCATGGTCCACAGCTCCGTCTCAAACCCATCCTTCAGCCCGGCCTCGGCCAGCAGGGCCTTGGCCTTGGCCGGATCATGGGGCAGGTCCTGAATACTGTCATCATGGGCCCAATGGCCGATGGGGATGGGCGTGGTCGCCGCCTTGGCGGTGCCCATATAGGCCTGATCCAGAATGGCCTGCTTATCAACCGCCAGATTGACCGCCATGCGCACCCGCAGATCGTCAAACGGCTTCTTCGCCATGTTCATGGCGACATAGCCGACGGACATGGCATCGACCCCTACAATCCGTACAATTGGATCCTGGCGCATGCGATCCAGGTCGGCGGGGTTGGGGTAGGTCATGGTATGACACTCGCCCGCCTTCAGCTTGGCATAGCGGACGGTGGCGTCAGGCGCGATGACAAAGACCAACTGGGCCAGCGGCGGGGCGCCGCGCCAATAATCCTTGTTGGCGCGCATGCGCACTTCGGTGTCCAGCAGGTGCCGCAGCAATTGGAACGGACCCGTACCAATCGGCTCCAGGTCTAGCTTTTCCGGTGTGCCGGCCTTCAACATGGCATCGGCATAGTCGGCGGACTGGATGGACATGGCTTGACTGGTCAGTGCGCGCAGCAGGCCTGCATCGGGTTCCTTCAGACGGAAGCGGACCTTGTAGGGTTCCAGCTTCTCCACCGCCACAAGGTTGGTGGACAGGCCCAGATTATGGAAGGGCGCATAGACCTTGCCGCCGGCCACGGCATTGTAGGGATGGTTCTTGTCCATCTGTCGGGCGAAGGTGAAGACGACATCGTCGGCGTTGAAATCGCGGGTCGGGGTGAACAGTTTGGACCGGTGCCATTTCACACCCTGACGCAGGGTGAAGATGACAGACCGCCCCTCATCCGCCAGTTCCCAACCCGTGGCCAGCTGCGGCTCCAGTTCCAGCGAGCCGCGCTGCACATTCACCAGCTTCTCATAGAGCTGCTGGGCGATGTCGTAGGAATTGCCGGACGTAGAATATTGCGGGTTCAGGCTGTCGGGGGCGGCTTCCGCACAATGCACCAGCGTCTGGGCCAGGGCAGGCACGGTGCCCAACGCCAACGCCCCACCCAGCAGCAGCCATGACAGAACCCGCATTGCCGTCCCCCTTGCGAAGCCGGCCACAGGGGATCATGGCGCCGCCCCCGGCGCAAGCTGCTTGGCGGCCCCGACCCGGACGCCATTGCCTGAAATCGGTGAAACGTGCATAAGGGACCCGTCCCGATCCGTGCCCTGGGGCGAAGGGGCGGTCGTGGTGATGTGTTTTCGAACCCTCTGTCTTCCCCTTCGCCGGATAGAACCCCATGCAAGTCACCCGCTTCGATATTGACGGCCTCGCCCTGCTGAAGCCGGCGCGCTTTGGCGACCATCGCGGCTATTTCGCCGAAACCTACAGCCGCCGCCGCTTCAAGGAGCTGGTCGGCGTGGATGTGGAATTCGTGCAGGATAATCATTCCCTGTCGCGCGATGTCGGCACCCTGCGCGGCCTGCATTTCCAGCGCACGCCGACGGCGCAGGGCAAGCTGGTGCGGGTCGTGGCCGGTGCCGTTCTGGATGTGGCCGTCGATCTGCGCCATGGTTCCGCCACCTTCGGACGGCATGTGGCAGTGGAGCTGACGGCGGAAGGCGGGGAACAGCTATGGATCCCCACAGGCTTTGCCCATGCTTTCTGCACCCTGCGACCGGATACGGAGTTTGTGTACAAGGTGACCGATTATTACAGCCCCGCCGATGATGGCGGCGTCATCTGGAACGACCCGGACCTGGCCATCCAATGGCCGCTTGCCGCCGATCAGCTGATCCTGTCCGACAAGGATAGGAAGCTGCCGCGTCTGGCCGATCTGCCGCCCCTATTCTGAACCGACGATCCGAGAGCCCTGGAATGACCATGCTTTCCCCCAAACTGATCCTCGTTACCGGGGGCGCCGGCTTCATCGGTTCCGCCTTCATCCGCTATGTGGTGGGTGAAAAGGGCTGCGCCGTCGTCAATATCGACAAGCTGACCTATGCCGCGAACCCCGAAAATGTGCGCTCGGTGA